>NZ_JBSFMM010000002.1:0-174746 GCF_053599555.1 Streptomyces sp. NPDC000941 | reverse complement strand
GAGGTCGCGACGTCCGCGACCGGGTCGAACTCCGTGCTGACGACCCACTGCTGCTATCCGGGAGCGCGGCGGGAGAGCCGACTTCGTGGGCGCGGATCTGCGCGACGCGCAGGCGGTGCGGCGGTTTGCGCGGGACGCCCTGATACGGGGCGGCGGCCGGGTCGACGTCCTGGTCAACAACGCGGGGATCTACCCCTTCGGGCCGACAGCGGACACGGAGGAAAGCCTTTTCGACACGGTGTACGCGCTCAACGTCAAGGCCCCGTTCTATCTGGTGGCCGAGCTCGCCCCGCCGATGGCCGACCGGGGCGACGGAGCGATCGTCAACGTGAGCACCATGGCGGCCGAGCTCGGATTCGAGGGCATGGCGCTGTACGGGTCGAGCAAGGCCGCGCTGAACCTCCTGACGAAGGCGTGGGCGGCCGAGTACGGCCCACGGGGCGTGCGGGTCAACGCCGTACAGGTCGGCCCCACCCGGACCGAGACCACCGCCCGGGCCGAGGAGAACCTGCGGGCCCTGGCCGCCCAGGCACCCGCCCGACGGCCGGCGTCGGCCGCGGAGGTCGCGGCGGCGATCGTGTACCTGGCCGACGACGGGGCGAGCTTCGTCCAGGGCGCGGTCCTGCCCGTCGACGGCGGCCGCACCGCCGTCTGACCGCGCGCCCCGCCGATCGCCACCGGAGCCTCGTACGGTGGCTGTCAGGGGCGGACGAGGACGGTGCCGACCTTGCCGGGCCGTACCGCGTGTTCGACGGCGTCGGTCAGCTCGCCGAGGCCGTACTCGGCGGCCACGACGAACTGGTCCTTGAGCCCCAGCGCGATCTGCTGGGCGGTGGCGACGTCCGATGCCCGCTGCTCGGCGGAGGCTTCCGACAGCCACCGGCCGATGTTCTTGCCCTGCAGCGTCAGCGACTTGTTCAGCAGCGTCGACGCGTGCAGTGGGATCGGCTCCTCGGCGATCAGCCCATAGCTGACCAGCTTCCCGCCCGGCGTCAGCAGGTCCAGAAGGCTCTCGGCCAGCTTCCCGCCGATCGGGTCGAGGGCCACACTCACCGGCCGGCCACCGGCCGCCTCGCGGACCGCGTCGGCCCAGCGCGGACGCTCGGTCGAGACGACGGGCACGTCCGGGAACCGCCTGCGCAGCTCGGCGGCGCCGCGGTCGCTGCGGACGACGTTGACGAGCCCGAAGTGGTGGAACTGGGACACGCCCGTCACCAGCCGCCCGACCGATGAGCCCGCGGCGGTCTGCACCAGAACACCGTCGTATCCGAAGGCCGGGTGCTCCTGTGCCGCACGGCGCAGCATCACCGTGGTCAGCGGGTTCGCCAGCAGTTGCGCGGCCACCTCGTCCGGCAGTTCGTCCGGTACGGCAACGACCACCTCGGTGTCCGCCACGATCCACTGGGACCATGCCCCCGGATGTGGGAAGACGGTGACCCGGCCGCCGACCTCCACGCCCGGCGCGACCGGTGTTCCCGGGCCGATCGCCGCCACCACGCCGGTGGCTTCCACACCGGCCGGAACGGGCGTTGCTGCCTTGCCCGGGTAGGCCTCGACGGCCTGGAGATCGCCGGGGTGCACCGGGAAGGCCGTGGTGCGGATGAGCACTTGGCCTGGCTCGGGCGCTGTCGGCTCCGGCTCCTCGACGACGGTCAGGACTTCGGCAGGCGACCCGCCACGGGTGTGGACGACACGACGGTTCACGGTTCTCCTCCGGCACGCGGTGAAGTTCAGCCGACACAGATCTGCAGAGGAAATCGTGCGCACCCGACCGGCGAAATGTCCATTTTATACCGCGGTCGGGGCGGCGAGGCGGCCGAGCGGCCGGGGACCGTGTACCTCAGGCCACGGGTGGGAAGGGTGGGGTGCGTCCACATCGTCATGGCCACCGGTCGGGATCGTAGCCACCGGTCGGGAGTCGTGGCCACCGGTCGGGAAAGGATGGTCCGTGCGAAGAATTACGCGAAGACTCGGTCTCTTGGCGGTGGCTGTGCCCGCCGCCGTTCTGCCCATCGTGATGCTGGTGTCCGGCGCCCAGGGGGCCGAGCGGAGCGAGACGCACACCGCACCGGCCGGGGGAAGCGCGGGCGCGCCGCCCGCGGGCACCCACTGGGTGGGCACCTGGGCCGCCATGCCCCAGCTGACCGAGCCGGGAAACATGCCGCCCGCGCCGTACACCCAGGACGGCACGGTCTTTGCCGACAGCACACTCCGGCAGACCGTGCATGTGTCGGTGGGCGGCAGCCATCTGCGGCTCCGCTTCTCCAATGCCTTCGGCGGCGCGCCGCTGCCCATCACCCGCATCTCCGTGGCCCTTCCCGTGGACGGCAGGGCCGGTGTGAGCGCGATCCGACCGGGCACATCCCGGCCGGTCACCTTCCACGGCCGTGCCTCGACAACCGTGCCGACGGGCGCACAGGTGGTGTCCGACCCGCTGGACTTCAAGCTGGCGGCGGGCTCGAACCTCACCGTGACCGCCTACCTGGCCACGGGCCAGCAGTCGACCGCCATCACCTCCCACCCCGGTTCGCGCACCACCTCGTACATGCTGCGCGGCGACCACGCCGAGGCCACCGACCTGGCGGGGGCCGCCTCGGTCGACCACTGGTACTTCCTGAGCGGTGTGGAGACATGGTCGCCGGCGCGGACCCGGGCCACCGCCGTGCTGGGCGACTCGCTCACCGACGGGAGAGGTTCCACCACCAACCAGAACGACCGGTGGACGGACCGGCTGACGGCCCGTCTGCGTAAGGACCGCAGAACGGCCGACACCGCGGTGCTCAACCAGGCGGCCGGCGGGAACCGGGTGCTCACGGACGGGTTGGGTCCGGGCGGCCTCTCCCGTGTGGACCGTGATGTCCTGGTACAGCCCGGCGTCACCTCTCTGATCGTCTTCGAAGGCGTCAACGACATCGGGACCGCCCCTGCCACCCCCGACGCCCAGAAGGACGTCGCGGACCGGCTCATCGCCGCCTACGACCAGATCATCATGCGCGCCCACGCACAGGGGATCCGCGTCTACGGGGCCACCGTCACACCGTTCGGCGGCAACCACGACTACGACGACGCGGCGGGCCACCGCGAGGCGACACGGCAGCGGGTCAATGACTGGATACGTACGAGCGGCCGCTTCGACGCGGTCGTGGACCTGGACAGGGCGGCCCGGGACGCGGACGATCCACGGCGCCTCCGCCCGGACCTCGACGTGGGTGACCATCTGCACTTCAACCCCGAGGGCTATCGCGTGCTCGGCGATGCCTTCCCCCTGGACCTCTTTGTGAACCGGCCGCTGCCGCCCGGCTTCGGCTACAACTGATCCGGCGATCGGCGCCCCATCGCAAGGGGGCGGGGCCGACGCGTCGTCGGCCCCGCCCCGATGGCTTCGCGCCCGTTCAGTGATCCTTGCGGTGGCGATGGAAGAGCCAGACCGCGGGGGCGATCCAGCAGCCCACGAACCACACCAGGGCCGCGACCGCCAGCCAGAGCGCGGTGACATCGGCCACGACGACGCGCAGGATCAGCAGCAGCGCCGACACCACCGTGCACAGCAGCAGCACCAGCCCGGCCACGGTGAAGCGGGCCGCGATATGCACCGTCTCCGGCTTCAGCCGACGCCCGGTGACGATCCGGTGCAAGGAGACCGGTGCGATGAGCGCACCGTTGGCCGCCGCGCCCAGGAGGACCGTCACGATGTAGATGGTCCGATCCGCGTGGCCCAGGCTCTGGAAGCGTGGGGTGAAGGCGACCGTGAGCAGAAAGGCGAACAGGATCTGCATGCCCGTCTGCGTCACCCTCACCTCCTGCAGCAACTCGGCCCATCGGCGGTCGGCCCGCTCTTCCCGAGTCTCTTCGCGACCGGACGGTGCCGCACGGTCCTCGGGCCTCGGCTCTTCGTCGTCGTCACGCATCACCATGCCTCCTTCGCGATGCGCTACCGCCGTTCCCCGAGGCGGGCCGCCGTTTCCAGCATCTGGGCGTGGACGAACGCCTGGGGCAGCGGTGTCGGCCGGCGGCGCTCGATGGCGTCCGCCGCCACATCGACGGCGCGCCGGGCGTACCCCACCACCAAGCGTCCGCACATTGCGTTCATGGCCCCTTGGCGCAGCGGCGGACAGCCGCCGCCGCTGCGTCGTAACAGGTCAGCGCGTACGCGTAGCCGTCAGCGGCCGAGCGCCTTCGCCAGCTGCTCCTTGGTCATATGGGAGCGGCCCTCGATACCGCGGTGCTTGGCCTCGTTGTACAGCTGGTCACGGGTGGGGCCCTTGGCCCCGCTGTGCGACCGCTGCCCGCCTCGCTCGGGCGCGGACTTCGGGTCCCGCACGGAGGTCCTGCTCGCGGTCTTGGCCTCGCCCGATCGGGCACGTTCCTTGTTCACGGTACGGGCGGCGATCTCCTTGGCCCGGGAGGTGGGGGTCCCCCGCTCTTCCTGGCTCTCCTTGATGTGCTCGTACTGCCGTTCCCGTTTGCGGCTGGATCCTGCAGGCATCGCTCAACCTCTCTGTCCCGCGTGTGTACCGCCTTCGGGGAACAGGGCCGGCCGGTGGGCAGGCGCCGGTCCCCCAGGTGGCGGACACGGCTTCCAACGTCGTCTTCAACCATATGACGGACGGCGCTGCCGGGTCAGCCGATGGTGCCGGTCACCGAGGTTCCCGTCTTGGTGACGTGATAGGTCACCGAGGCGCCGCTCCAGAAGTCGAAGGTCAGCGTCACCCGGGAGCCGTCCTTGACCGCGTTGAAGAAGTCGGGGGTCAGTTTGATGGAGTCGCCGGTGTACGCCGAGAACGCGGCGTCCCACTGCTGATACGGGGTCCAGTCGGCCGGGCCGGCGTTGCTCCCGTCGTCGTATCTGGCCTCCATCGTCGCCAGCATGTCGCCCCGGAACTGGGTGGGGATGGCATAGGAGCCCGTGCTCCCGGTGGCGTTCGACAGCACCGGGGGGTCGTAGGTGATCACGTCGATCCGCCAGGGCACGCCCCGGGAGAATCTGGCCTCCAGCGTGGCGTTGACCCCGTACGCCCGGTCGCCGGCCAGCCGGCTGAGGGCGGCGGCCGTCAGGGTGAGCCGGTCGCCGGAGACGGTGTAGTCCTCGCCCTTCACCAGGTCGCGGTTGCCCTGCCGAAGCCCCTGGAAGTCGGTGCCGTTCGGGTTCAGGGTGAGCGTCTGGCCGGTGATGGCGCCCGACTTGGGGAGGAACACCGTGTCACTGGAGGCCGTTCCGGAGCGGGTGGTCCAGCTCGACTTGATCTGGGCGAACAGCTCCGGGTCCCGCCATTGCAGCTCATTGCGGTTCAGGAACTGCCCGGCGTCCCACAGCATCGTGGTGAGCTGGCGCTGGTGGGCGTACTGGCCCAGGTACTCGAAGTACTTGCGCACCTCGCCGCGCTCGATGATGCCGGGGCGGGTGTGGTCGTAGGCGAGCAGGGCGTACTCGCCGATGATGACGGGGACGCCTTTCGCGACGAAGGTGTCGTACGCCCGGTCGAAGGTCGCGGTGAGGTCCTTCTCGGAGGTGGCGTCGAAGCGGGTGTAGCCGGCGATGTTCACACTGAAGGGCCACCATCCGTAGAAGTGGACGGTGGCGGCCACCATGGGGTCGCGCAAGGCGGCGATCTCGGCGGCAAGCGCGTCGAGTCGGCCCTGGTCGGCGTTGGTGTACAGGGTGGGCAGGACCAGCAGGCGGGTGGCGTTTCCGCCGCCGGAGTCACGGACGATCCGATGGAACACCGTGTTCAGCTCGGCCACCAGCCGGTAGTTCTGGTCGTCGCCGGAAGTGCCGCTGAAGGTCGGCTCGTTGATGCTCTCGAATACGAGCCTGGACGGCGCATCGCGGAACTCCGCGGCGAGTTGGGTCCAGGTCGCGGTGTACTGGGCGAGGACGGCGTCGTGATCCGTTCCGAGCTTGTTGACCCACATCCACGAGTCATGGTGCATATTGATCATCACATACAGGTCTTCGGCCAGCGCCCAGTCGACGACCTTCCGCACCTTCGCCAGCCAGGCCGGATCGATCGTGTAGCCCGGTGCCGCGCCCTGGTGGCCACTCCATGTCACAGGGAGGCGGATGCTCTTGAACCCCTGCGACTTGACCTTCTTCAGCAGCGCCTGGGTCACGGGAGGGTTGCCCCAGGAGGTTTCGTCAGGGATGGCGTCGTAGGTGTTGCCCATGTTCCAGCCGGGCTGCATGGCCGCCACCGCGCTGCGGGCAGCGGGGGAACTACGGGGTGCGGAGGGCTTCGCGGTGGCGGCCTGCGCGGTGGCGGGCACGATCGGGAGCAGGGTTAACACCAGGGCAAGTGCCCACAGTCTCAGGGCGGATGGCCAGGGCCCGCGATAGGCGAGAAGGAGCCTTGCCGGTCTCTTCGTCATCACGTGCACCTTCCAGTCAAGCCAAGCGAGATCCGGATAAGGGGTGCAAGAAACTTTCTCTGTGCGCGGCGGAGAATTTAACATGCATGTGTTTCGGAGGCCACGGGTACGTCCGTACAAATAATCGAAAGGAAAGCGACCTTGGGGGACCGCCCGCGAAGTGACGCGTCCAGGCCAGTCACGATCGCGTACATCGCCGAATCGGCCGGGGTGTCGGTCCCGACCGTATCGAAGGTGATCAACGGCAGGTCGGGGGTCTCCGCGGACACCCGCGCCCGGGTCGAGGAGCTGGTCAACAGGTACGGATATCGCAAACCCACCGGCGCCAACCGGAGCAATGTGCTGGAGCTGGTCTTCCGTGAGCTGGAGAGCATGTGGGCGGTGGAGATCATACGGGGCGTCGAAAAGGTGGCCCGCCGGCATCGCGTCGGCGTCATGGTCTCGGAGTTCGGCCTGCATGACAGCCCCGCGCCGAACTGGGACGACACGGTTTCCCGGCGCCCGAACTGCGTGCTGTCCGTGGCCCAGCTCTCCCAGGCCGAACGCGACCAGCTCACGGCTAAGGGGATCCCGTTCGTCGTCTTCGACCCGACCACCGAACTGCCGGACGACGTCCCGTTCGTGGGCGCCACCAACTGGTCCGGCGGCCGGGCCGCGACCCGCCATCTGACCGAGCTGGGGCATCGCCGTATCGCGATGATCAGCGGACCGCAGGACGTCCTGTGCTGCTGCGCCCGGCTGGACGGCTATCGATCCGCGCTGGGGGCAACCGGTCTGTCAGCTGCTCCGGGATACGTCGTGCACTCCGACCTCACCCATGAGGGCGGCCGCGCCGCGGCGCGCACCCTGCTGGCCCGCCCCGACCGTCCGACCGCGATCTTCGCTGCCAACGACCTTCAGGCGCTCGGTGTCTACCAGGCCGCGCGCGAAGCGGGCCTGCGCATCCCCGATGACCTGAGCGTGGTCGGTTTCGACGACCTGCCGGTGGTCTCCTGGGTGGACCCGCCCCTGACCACCATGCACCAGCCGCTGACCGAGATGGCCGTGGCGGCGACCGAGCTCGCACTCACCCTCGGCCGCGGCGAGGAGGCATCCCGGGCCCGTCTGGAGATCGCGACAACCCTGACCGTCCGGGCCAGCACCGCACCGCCGAAGAGCGAAAGTTTCGCAACACCGCAGCGATAGTTGCCGGGGCGGAAGGGCGAAAGGGGCGGAAGCCGGCCAGAAGAGCGCGGGAGCCGTGTCGACGATGCGGCGACGCAGCTCGGCCATGCGCCGCATTCAGCAGCCGATCGGTGAGCATCCGCAGGCCGTGCCCTCGCACATGCCGAGGCAGTGGTCGACCTGGCATTGTCACGGTGACGTCCGCCGAAGGAGAGCATGTGGAAGAGCAGCAGCGCGAACAGGCGAGCCCCGAGACCGAGGAGCGCATCCGGGCCAGCTTCGGGCGGCAGGGGCTGATGAGCCACCTCGGTGCACGGCTGACCCATATCGGGCCGGGCCGTGTGCATATCGTGCTCCCGAGCCGGCCCGAGGTGACCCAGCAGCACGGCTACTTCCACGCCGGCGCCACCAGCGCCATCGCGGACACCGCCGGCGGTTACGCGGCGTACACGCTCTTCCCCGAGAACACCGAAGTGCTCACCGTCGAGTACAAGATCAACCTCCTCGCGCCCGCCCTCGGCGACCACCTCGAGGCGATCGGAACCGTCCTCAAGCCCGGACGCACCCTGACCGTATGCGGTCTCGAGGTGTTCGGCGTACGGGACGGCCGGCGGAATCTCGTCGCCAATGGGCAGCAGACACTGATCCGAGTGGACGGGCCCGAGCGCTGAGCCCACGGTCTCCGCCGTCCGGGGTGACCTGGCGGCAGAGGCCGTGAACAAACTCTTGACACCCCCTGGAAACACCAGCATGCTCCATCGCATCGCAATTTTAGATCGATCTAAGAGATCGATCCAAGAGCGCGGCTCGGACCCATGTCCAGTCGTCCGCCCAGGACAAGGTGGCCTCCGACGCCCACTCCTTGATGGTCGTGGGCACCGCCTCCTTGCTGGTCAGCCGGAGCTGGACGGTCTTGTCGCCGTAGGCCACCCACTGGGAGGGGTTCCGGTGGTCCGCGCCGGAGTCCGAGCGGTCGTACTCGACGGTGCCGGCGGGCACCGACACGATCGCGTCGAACTGCTTCTCGCGGTGGGCGGTCCAGGTGCCGGGGCGCGGCGACGGGCTGCCGCTCGCGCTCGGCCCGGTGGTCTCCTCCGCCACCGACTTCGCTCCGTCGTCGCCCGCGGTGGCCCCCGCCCAGACGGCGCCCCCGGCGGCCATCACGCCGACCAGGGCGAAGGCGAGCAGCTGTCCGGTGGTGTATCGGCGCTTGGCGGCGTGCGGGGGCTTGGCGGCGGGGCCGATGGTGTGGACGTGAGCGGATGCGTCCGCGGCGGGCGGCGCGCCGGCCCCGCCCGTCGGCTCCGCCTTCCCCGTGCTCTCCCCGAACTCCGCCAGCTGCCAGCCGTGCTGGGTCGCCACCAGCGGTTCGGGGCCGTCCGGTGAGGGCCGCCCCTCGGCCACCGCCCGCAGCGTGGCCGCGGCGGACGACGCGTCGGGCCGCCGGTCCGGCTCCTTGGCGAGGAGCCGGAGGATCAGGGGCCCGAGCGGCCCCGCCTGCTCGAGCCGGGGCGGTTCGGCGGCCAGGATCGCGGCGAGCGTGGACTCGAGCGTGTCCCGTCGGAAGGGGTTCCCGCCCTCGACGGCCGCGTGCAGCACCACCCCCAGGGACCACAGGTCCGCGGCCGCGTCGGCGCCGCGGCCCGACATCCGCTCCGGGGCGATGAACTCGATCGATCCGACGAACTCCCCGCTGGCGGTGAGGGATTCCTCACCCCGGATGTGCGCGATGCCGAAGTCGGTGAGCACGACGCGGCCGTTCTGTCCGAGCAGGACGTTCGCGGGTTTCACATCGCGGTGGATGACACCGACGGAGTGCGCGGCCGCCAGGGCCTCCACGACGGCGAGTCCGATCCGCGCGGACTCGGCGGGCGGCAGAGCCCCGCGCCGCAGCACCTTGTCCAGGGCCTCGCCGCGGACCAACTCCATGACGATCCAGGGCAACCCGTCCTCGACGACCACGTCGTGGATCGCGACCGCGGCGGGATGCTCGACGCGCGCGGCGGCGCGGGCCTCGCGGTAGAGGCGTTCGGCGGCCTGATGGAAGGCGGAATCCTCGGGGTCGCCGGAGATCTTCGGCTGCTTGACGGCGACCTCACGGTCGACGAGCTCATCATGCGCCCGCCATACGGTGCCCATACCGCCGGAGCCGATACGCTCGGCGATCCGGTAACGGCCGCCTATCAGCCACCCCTCGATTCCCGCGCGTCCCGCGCGTCCACCACTGTCGCTGCCTTAGCTCATATCCCATCAGTACCGTGTGGGTTCTTGCCCTGTCGACGCGGGGGCCGACTTTCCCGGCCCGCGGTCAGCGCGCCAGCCGCCCCAGCAGCGAGGCGGCCGCCGCGATACCGGCCGCCGCGGCCAGCACCAGGACGAGGTAGTCGAGTGCGAGATGGTGCGGTGTGCCGAGCAGCAGTCCGCGCAACGCGTCGACTTGGTAGCTCAGCGGATTGGCGGTGCTGACGGCCTGGAGCCAGCCGGGCATGAGCGCCACCGGATACAGCGCGTTGGAGCCGAAGAACAGCGGCATGGTGATGGCCTGCCCGATGCCCATCAGCCGGTCGCGGGTCAGCACGATCCCCGCGATGGTCATCGACAGACAGGAGAAGAAGGCCGAGCCCAGGATCACCGCGACGGCCACCCCGAGCAGCCGCAGCGGATTCCAGGTCAGCGCCACCCCGAGCAGCGCCGCGATGACGATCACCACGACCGCCTGGATCAGCGCCTTCACCCCCGCGGCGAAGGCCTTGCCGGTGATCAGGGCGGCGCGCGGGGTCGGGGTGACCAGCAGTTTGGTGAGGATCCCGGCGTCCCGCTCCCAGATGATCTGGACCCCGTAGAAGATGGCGATGAACATCGCGGACTGGGCGATGATGCCGGGCGCGAGATAGTCGATATACGGTGTGCCGCCGGTCGGTATGGCCTTGAGCCGAGTGAAGGTCTCACCGAAGATCAGCAGCCACAGGGCGGGCTGGACAGCCCGGGTGTACAGCTCGGTGCGGTCGTGCCGCAGCTTCTGCAGCTCGACCACGCACATCGCGCCGACCCGCGCGGGCAGTATCCGCCAGCCGGTGCGGGGGCGCGGCGGCGTCAGCAGCGGATCGGGCCGGCCGTCCGGCGCGAGCCCGACGGTCTCAGCCGACCCGGGACGCGGTGCGACGGGTGCTTCGGACATCGCGGAAGTCTCCTCCCTGCTCATCGGGTCCCTGTTCATCGAGACCGCGGCCGGCGACGTCCCGGAAGACGTCCTCCAGGGTCGGCGCGGGATCGGCCTCCCCCTCCGCCCGGCGGCGGTCGGCCAGCTCCGAGCGCAGCTCCTCCGGCGTTCCGAGGGCGTGGATCCGGCCGCGGTGCATCAGCGCGACCCGGTCGCAGTACTGGTCGGCCTCGTCCATGTAGTGCGTGGTGACCAGCACGGTCATCCCGGTGGCCGTCCGTACCGCGTTGATGTGCTCCCATACGCTGGTGCGGGCGATCGGGTCGAGGCCGATCGTCGGCTCGTCCAGCATCAGCAGCCGGGGCGCGCTGACCAGTGCCTGGGCCAGTTCGAGGCGGCGGACCATGCCGCCGGAGTACGTCTTGCCGAGCCGGTCGGCCGCCGCGGTGAGATCGACCGCCTGCAGCGCCCGCGCCACACGGGCGGCCCGCTCCCGGCGGGTGACGTCGAAGACGCGGGCGAACAGCTCCACATTCTCCCGGCCGGTGAGCCCCGCATCGGCGGACAGCTGCTGCGGTACGTAGCCCAGCAGTCTGCGGACCGCCATCCGCTCCTTCGCCGCGTCGTGCCCGAACACCCGCACCATGCCCGCGGGGACCGGCAGCAGGGTGGTGATGCAGCGGATCGCGGTGGTCTTGCCCGCTCCGTTGGGGCCGAGCAGCCCGAAGACCTCGCCCGGCCGGACCGACAGCTCCAGGCCGTCGACCGCCTTGGTCTCCCCGAACGCGTACCGCAGCCCCTCGCAGACGAGCGCGGGCTGAGCGGTGGTTTCCCGGACGTCGGTCATATCCCGTCCACCTCCTCATGAAGGTTCTCGGCCAGTTTGCGCAGCGCCGGAACGGCGGCGGCCAGCGCCACCCGGTCGCTCTCGGACAGCCGCGCCACCTGCTCGCGGACCAGCGCGCCACGCCGTACCTGCCACTCCCGCAGCCGGGCCTCGGCGGCGGGGGTGGCCGTCAGCAGCGCGGAGCGCCGGTCCTCGGGGTCGGTCTCGCGGTGCAGATAGCCGGCCTTCACCAGCTGGTTGACCAGGGTGGAGACCGAGTTGCCCGCGAGGTAGAGCTCCTTGGCCGCGGCCGACACCCGGATCCGGGGACTGGCCATGACCAGCCGCAACAGGTCCACCTGGGCGCCGCGCAGCCGCGGCTCCGTCATTCCGGCCCGCAGCCGCCGCCGGATCAGCCGCTGGACTCCGGCCAGCACATCGGCGAACGAGTCGGGGAACTCCTCTGTGGCCATGCCTCCACATTACCTCTCAATGAGAGGTAACTGGCGAGCGGCGTTTCGTGTCCATGTCGGCTCCTTGACAAGGGATATGGCCGACTTCAAACTGGCGTTGCGTGTGGCGCAATTGGTTTCACTATACGCATCGAGGTGGTCGTGATGATTCCCGTGTGCCGTCTCGCCGATCTGCCGCGAGGCGAGGCCTTCCGGTTCGAGAACACCCCTCCCATAGCGGTGTTCCATACCGATGACGGTGAGGTCTATGCCATCGACGACACCTGCACCCACCAGGACGCCTCGCTGTCCGACGGCTGGCTGGAGGGGTGCGAGGTCGAATGCCCGCTGCACGCCTCGAAGTTCGATCTGCGCACGGGCCGGGTGGACGCCCCGCCGGCCAAGCTCCCCGTGCGCGCCCACCAGGTCGTTGTCGAGGGCGGCATGATCTACGTGCGGCTGTCCCAGCACGCGCCCAACCTCCCGCCCTGCGTCGCCCACCGCCTGGCCGGCGAGGGGGTGACATGAGGACGGTGGCCATCGTCGGTGCGTCGCTCGCCGGACTGTCGGCCGCCCGCGCACTGCGCAGCCAGGGCTACGACGGACGCCTCGTCATCCTCGGCGAGGAGGCCCATCGCCCCTACGACAGGCCGCCGCTGTCGAAGGAGTTCCTGGCCGGAGACATACCGGAGGCCGCCCTCGCGCTCGAGACAGACGACGAAGCCCTCGACGCCCACTGGATGCTCGGCGCACGCGCCGTCGGCCTTGACCGGTCCGACCGCGCGATACGGCTGTCGGACGGCGGCACGGTCCACGCCGACGGGGTGGTGGTGGCCACCGGAGCGGCGGCCCGCACCCTGCCGTCGGGACACGGCCTCGCCGGTGTCCATGTGCTGCGCACCCTCGACGACGCCCGTGCGCTGCGCGAAGACCTGTCGCGCGGTGGCACCCTCGTGGTGGTCGGCGGTGGTTTCATCGGCGCCGAGGTCGCCTCGACGGCCCGTGCGCTGGGCCTTGAGGTCACCGTGGTCTCGGCCACACCGACCCCGCTCGCCGGTCCGCTCGGACCCGGGATGAGCGGGCTCGTCTCCACCCTCCACGCCGAACACGGCGTCCGGTTGCTGTGCCGCACGGGCGTACGGGAGCTCAGTGGCCGGGACCGGGTGGAGGCGGTGCTGCTCGATGACGGCCGCCGCCTCGCGGCCGACACCGTCGTCGTCGGAGTGGGCGCCCGCCCCTGTGTCGAATGGCTCGACAGCTCGGGCGTGGCGCTGGCGGACGGGGTGCGGTGTGACGCGGGCGGTGGCACGAACGTTCCGGGGATCGTCGCGGTCGGCGACTGCGCGGCCTGGTACGACCCCACGGCAGGGGCATACCGCCGGGTCGAGCACTGGACCGGGGCACTGGAGCGCGCGGCGGCCGCCGTGACCACCCTGCTCTCCGGCGGCACCGCCGCCCCCGAGCCCGTCCGCCCCCCGTACTTCTGGTCCGACCAGTACGGTGTCCGCCTCCAGTTCGCCGGATACGCCGCCGAGGCGGACCGGGTGACGATCGAGGAGGGCGCGGCCGACGACCGAAGCTTCCTGGCCGTTTCCTGGCGCGCGCACCGCCCGGTCGCGGTGCTCGGCGTGAACCGGGCCAAGCCGTTCATGCGCTGGCGCCGCCGGCTGGCCACGGAGGCGGCGCAGTGGGCCGGATCCTTCTGAGGCACAGGCCTCCCCACGTGTCAGCCCCTTCCAGGACGTAACCCTCAAGGAGCACCGTGACCACCACCGGCCTGCCCCCCAGCTTGATCCGCACGTTGCCGGGGGAGCACTACACCGATCCCGCGATCTTCGCGCTCGAGCAGGAGCGCGTCTTCGAGGCCATGTGGTTCTGTGTGGCCCGCTCCGCCGAGCTGGCCAAGCCGGGTCGGTTCCGTACGTACCAGGTCGGGCGGGAGAGCGTGTTGATCTCCCGTTCGAGGGACGGCTCGATCAAGGGGTTCTTGAACATCTGCCGCCACCGGGGCGCCAAGCTGTGCCTGGAGGAGTCCGGTGAGGTCAAGCGGGCCTTCCAGTGTCCGTACCACGCCTGGACCTACGGCCTGGACGGAAAGCTCGTCGCGGCCCCGAACCTGACGTCGATGCCGGATCTCGACCGGGTGGAGTACGGCCTGGTCAATGTGCATATCCGGGAATGGCTGGGCTATGTGTGGGTGTCCCTGGCCGACACTCCCCCGTCGTTCGAAGAGGACGTGATCGGCACGGTGATCGAGCGTCTGGGCGATGTGGCGGCGATCGACAACTACGACATCGAGAACCTCGAGGTGGGCCGGCGGAACACCTATGACGTCAAGGCCAACTGGAAGCTCATCATCGAGAACTTCATGGAGTGCTACCACTGCGCCACCATCCACCCGGAGCTGACGGAGGTGCTGCCGGAGTTCGCCGACGGGTACGCGGCCCAGTACTACGTCGGTCACGGCGCGGAGTTCGGCGAGGATGTCCAGGGGTTCACCGTCGACGGCGGTGCGGGGCTCGACCGGATCCCCGGCGTCGGAGAGGACCAGGACCGGCGCTACTACGCGATCACTGTCAGACCGCAGGTCTTCATCAATCTGGTGCCGGACCATGTGATCTTCCACCGGATGTATCCGATGTCGCCCGACCGCACGGTCGTGGAGTGCGACTGGCTCTATCTGCCGCATGTGGTGGAGAGCGGTCAGGACGTGGACCGTTCGGTCGAGCTGTTCCACCGGGTCAACCAGCAGGACTTCGACGCCTGCGAGCGCACCCAGCCCGCGATGAGCTCACGGGCCTACGCCAAGGGCGGCGTGCTGGTGCCCAGCGAACACCACATCGGCGAATTCCACACCTGGCTGCAGAACAAGCTGGGTGCCTGACACAAGCCACCCGGTGGGCGAACTCGCCGACCGCGGGCCGGCCGGCAAGGGCGCCCCACCGGGGCGGGACGCGGGACGCTCAGCCCAGGTAGCCCAGCCGGTGGCTGATCTCCTCCGCACCCCCGACGAGTGCCGGCGCGACCTCGCGCATCCGCTCCTCCGTGAAGCGGTACGCCGGCCCCGACGCGCTGATCGCGGCGACGACCTCGCCGTCCCGCGACCGGATCGGGGCCGCCATGGCGTGCAGCCCGACCTCGAGCTCTTCGAACGTCACCGCGTATCCGCGCTCCCGCGCCTCGGCGAGGTTCTTCTCCAGCTTCGTCTTGGCGGTGATGGTGTGCGGGGTCAGCTTCTTCATGCCGAACTCCCCCAGCAGGTGGGCGCGGTTCTTCGCGGGCAGGTGCGCCAGCAGGATCTTGCCGCTGGAGGTGGCGTGCGGCGGGGTGAGCTGCCCGACCCAGTTGTGTGCGCCGACCGCACCGGGGCCGCGCACCTGGTAGAGGTTGACCGCGTAGTGCTCCTGGAGCACACCGATGTTGACGGTCTCGCCGATCTCCCCGGCGAGCCGTTCGCAGACGGGGCGGCTCTGCTGGGTGACATCGATACGGCCGGTGACCGCGCCGGCCAGGCGCACGATGCCAAAGCCCAGGCGGTATTTGCCGCGCTCGGTGGCCTGCTCCACCAGACCGCGTGACTCCAGCGCGCCGAGCAGGCGGAACGCGGTCGACTTGTGCACGTCAATCTCGGCTGCGACTTCACTGACACCCGCCTCGCCACGCTGGGCCAGGATCTCCAAGACGCTCACGGCGCGGTCGACGGACTGCACCCCCGTTGTTGCGGGGCCTGCTGTTTCGTTAGCTGCCGCGTGGTTGCTCATAGCGCAACTATATGCGCTGTGCTGCGCGCCCCCCTTGACAGCAACCAGGGGGCCCTGCACGGTGAGTTGCATAATGCGATGCACGTTGCATAAACAGCAACCGGAGGTTATGCGATGGCGGGACCGCGCGTGGTCATCATCGGAGCCGGCGTCGTAGGGGCCGCCCTGGCCGACGAACTCTCCGCCCGGGGCTGGACGGACATCACGATCGTGGACCAGGGCCCGCTGCCCGCCACCGGCGGATCCACGTCCCACGCCCCGGGCCTGGTGTTCCAGACCAATCCCTCGAAGACCATGACCGAACTGGCCCGCTACACCGTGGAGAAGTTCTGCTCCCTCGAGGTTGCCGGGCATCCCTGCTTCCTCCAGGTCGGCGGCCTCGAAATCGCCACCACCCCCGAGCGTCTGGCGGAGTTGCACCGCCGACACGGCTGGGTGACCTCCTGGGGCGTCGAGGCCCGGCTGATCGGTTCGGACGAGTGCGTCGAGCTGCATCCGCTGGTCGCCCGCGAGCGTGTGCTCGGTGGGCTGCTCATCCCCACGGACGGCCTGGCCAAGGCCGTCCTCGCGGTCGAGGCGCAGTTGAAGGCCGCCCGGGAGCGTGGCGTGCGGACCCTCGGCCGCCATGAAGTCCTCGACATCCGCGAGGAGGACGGCCGCGTCAGCGCCGTGGTCACCGACCATGGCGAGATCCCCGCGGACATCGTCGTCTGCTGCGCCGGTATCTGGGGCCCCAAAGTCGCCCGTATGGTCGGGATGAACCTTCCGCTGACACCACTGGCCCACCAACTCGCCTGGACCGGCCCCGTTCCCGCCCTCGCCGGACAAGCGGCGGAAGCCGTCCGCCCGATCCTCCGCCACCAGGACGCCGACCTCTACTACCGCGACCGCTTCGACCGGCTCGGCATCGGCTACTACGGCCACCGCCCGATGCCGGTGTCGCCCGACGACATCGCCTCCGTCGACTCCGCCGACTCCGCCGAGCGGATGCCGTCTGTGCTCCGCTTCACCAAGGACGACTTCGCCGACGCCTGGAGCGAGACCCAGGCCCTCCTGCCCGCCACCAAGGACGCCAAGATCGAGGAGGGCATCAACGGCCTCTTCTCCTTCACCACCGACGGGCTTCCGCTGCTCGGTGAGTCGCCCGACGTCAAGGGCTTCTGGGTCGCCGAGGCCGTATGGGTCACCCACTCCGCCGGCGTCGGCCGCGCGGTGGCCGAATGGTTGGTCGACGGCCACTGTTCGTCCTTCGACCTGCACGAATGCGATGTCAACCGCTTCGAGGCGCATCAGCTCGCCCCCGAGTACGTACTCGCGCGCGACTGCCAGAACTTCGTCGAGGTCTACGACATCCTGCACCCCCTACAGCCCGCCGGCGCGCCCCGGCCCCTGCGCACCAGCCCGTTCCACCCCCGCCAGCAAGAACTCGGCGGCTACTTCCTGGAGGCCTCCGGCTGGGAGCGGCCCCAGTGGTACGCCACGAACGAGGCCCTGCTGAAGGGGCGGGACATCCCCACGCCGAACGACTGGGCCGCCCGCTACTGGTCGCCCGTCGTCGGCGCCGAGGCCCAGGCCACCCGCGAATCCGTCGCCCTGTACGACATGACGGCGCTCAAGCGGCTCGAGGTCACCGGCCGCGGGGCCGCCGGTTTCCTCCAGCGGATGACCACCGCCAACGTCGACAAGTCCGTCGGCTCGGTCACGTACACCCTGATGCTCGACCACGACGGCGGCATCCGCAGCGACATCACCGTCGCCCGGCTGGGCCGCGACCACTTCCAGGTCGGCGCCAACGGCAACCTGGACCTGGACTGGCTCACCCGCCACCTGCCCGAGGACGGATCCGTCGCCGTCCGCGACATCACCGGCGGCACCTGCTGCATCGGCCTATGGGGCCCGAAGGCCCGCGAGGTGCTTCAGCCGCTGGCCGACAGGGACTTCTCCAACGCGGGGCTGCGCTACTTCCGCGCCCGGAAGGCCCATATCGGCTCCGTCCCCGTCACCGCGATGCGGCTGTCCTACGTCGGGGAACTCGGCTGGGAGCTCTACACCACCGCCGATATGGGCCTGAAGCTCTGGGACACCCTGTGGGAGGCGGCCCGGCCGCACGGCGGGATCGCGGCCGGGCGGGGCGCGTTCAACAGCCTCCGCCTGGAGAAGGGCTACCGCTCCTTCGGCACCGATATGACCTACGAGCACGATCCCTACGAGGCCGGCGTCGGCTTCGCCGTCAAGATGGACAAGGGCGACTTCATCGGCCGCGCCGCGCTGGAGCGGCGGGCGGCCGACGTCCGGCGCCGGCTGGCCTGCCTCACCATCGACGACCCGCGCGCAGTGGTCATGGGCAAGGAGCCCGTCTACGACGGGGACCGCCCGGTCGGCTATGTCACCAGCGCCGCGTACGGCTACACGATCGGCAAGGGGATCGCGTACGCGTGGCTGCCCGCCGACCTGGCCACCACGGGACGTTCCCTGACCGTCGGCTACTTCGACCAGCGCGTCCCCGCGGCCGTCGCCGAGGAGCCCCTGTTCGACCCGGGCATGCGGCGCCTGCGCGGCTGAGAAGGAGACGGGCCCGTGACCCTCCTCGACGGCGACCATCCTCGACGGCCATGTGTCCGGGCGCGAAATCACTCGGGCGGAGCAGTGTTTGCCCCGCCCGTGTTGCGCCGTCACTCCGGCGACTGTTGGGTGACAGGGAGGAGACTCGCCGATGGACATACCCGAGGGAATCTCACACAGCCGTCGCCACTTCCTTGGTGCCGCTGCCGCGACCGCTGTGGCGGCCCAATTCGCCATGACCGGCGATACGCTTGCGCGGTCCGGGATCGACACCTCTTTTGGCCCGGTGAAGCAGATCAAGGCCGGGGACCTGAATGTGGGGTACGTCGAAGCCGGACCCGCGAGCGGACCGCCGGTCGTACTGCTGCACGGCTGGCCCTATGACATTCACAGCTATGTCGAGGTCACGCCCCTGCTCGCGGCCAAGGGATACCGGGTGGTCGTCCCCTATCTGCGCGGCCATGGCACCACGCGTTTCCTTTCCGGCAAAACGCCCAGGGACGCCCAGCAATCGGCATTCGCTCTCGACATCATCGCCCTGATGGACGCCCTCGAGATCGATCGGGCCATCCTCGCCGGCTACGACTGGGGGTCGCGGACGGCCGACATCATCGCGGCGCTCTGGCCGGAGCGCTGCAAGGCGCTGATCTCCGTCACCGGCTATCTGATCGTCAATGTCGAAGCCAACAAGTTCCCGACGCCGCCCAAGAGCGAATGGGCATGGTGGTACCAGTATTATTTCGCCACGGAAAGAGGCGTGCGGGGTCTCAGGAAGTACCGCCACGATTTGGCGAAGCTGGTGTGGAAATTCAACTCCCCGACCTGGAAATTCAGTGACGCGACCTTCGACCGCACCGCAGCGGCATTCGACAACCCCGATTACGTGAGCATCGTGATCGACAATTACCGCTGGCGGCTCGGTCTGGCCAAGGGCGAGCCCCGGTATGCCGCCATCGAAAAACGTCTCGCCGCGGCCCCGGTGATCAAGGTGCCGACGATCACCATTGACGGAGCGTACGATCCCTTCACGCCCCCGGGACACGGATCGGCCTATCGCAAGAAGTTCGTGGGTAAATACGCGCACCGGACCCTCAAGGTGGGACACAACGTTCCCCAGGAGGCTCCGCGAGCGTTCGCGGCGGCGGTCGTCGAGGTCGACGGATTCTGAGTCGCCGGCCGGTCGGCTGGTGGTTAGCCTGAAAGTCCTGCTGTGGTTGCCCGCACAGGCGTCGGACGTGGGACGGGATACGCACAGAGGAGAATCCCATGACCGAGACCCGCCGGCGGACCCCGGCCACCCCCGCCGCTCTGGCCGATCCGCCACGTAACCACGGCGTCGCCTTCACTCAGGAGGAGCGGGACGCCCTCGGCCTCACCGGACGGCTGCCGTCCGGGGTCCTCACCCTCGACCAGCAGGCTCAGCGCGCCTATCAGCAGATGAATGCGCAGGGCGACGACCTGGCCAAGAATGTTTATCTGGAGCAGTTGCACGACCGCAACGAGACCCTGTACTTCAAGGTTCTCTCCGATCATCTGGCAGAACTGCTGCCCATCGTCTACGACCCCACCGTGGGCGAGGCGATCGAGAAGTACTCCAACGAATACCGCCGCCCTCGGGGCATCTTCTTGTCCATTGATCGACCGGAGGACATGGAGCGGGCCTTCGCCACGCTTGAGCTCGGGCCCGAGGACGTCGATCTGATCGTGTGCTCCGACGCGGAGCAGATCCTGGGCATCGGCGACTGGGGCGTCGGAGGTATCCAGATCGCGGTCGGTAAGCTGGCGGTGTACACGGCGGCTGCCGGTGTGGATCCGCGCCGAGTCGTGCCCGTATCGCTGGACGTGGGTACGGACCGGAAGTCACTGCTGGACGACCCGCTGTATCTGGGCAACCGGCACCCCCGCGTCCGCGGCGCCGACTACGACGCGTTCATGGAGAAATACCTGGAGACCGCGTCGTCCTTGTTCCCCCACGCCTTGCTGCACTTCGAGGACTTCGGCCCCAGCAACGCGCGACGGATCCTGGAGCAGTACGGCCGGCGCTACCGGATCTTCAACGACGATATGCAGGGGACGGGCGCGATCACGCTCGCCGCCGCGCTGTCGGCCGTCAAGGTGAGCGGTGTGCGGATGCGGGACCAGAGGCTGGTCGTCTTCGGGGCCGGCACCGCGGGGGTGGGCATCGCCGATCAGCTGCGCGACGCGATGGTCCGCGACGGCGCGGATCGGGGGCAGGCCACCGCACAGGTGTGGCTGATCGACAAGCAGGGGCTGCTCACCCGGGGCATGGCCGATCTACGTGACTTCCAGCAGCCCTACGCACGCGATCCCGCCGAGGTCGCGGACTGGGCGAGGGACGGCGGCGCGATCTCGCTGCTGGAAACCGTGCGCCGGGTCAAACCCACCATCCTGCTGGGCACTTCCACCGTGCACGGAGCGTTCACCCGCGAGGTCGTCCAGGCCATGTCCGAGGGCACGGAGCGGCCGATCGTCTTCCCGCTGTCCAATCCCACCTCACGGATCGAGGCCATGCCCGCCGATGTCATCGCCTGGTCCAGGGGAAAGGCGCTGGTCGCCACCGGTATCCCCGTCGCGCCCGTGGAGTACGGCGGTGTGACCTACCGGATCGGGCAGGCGAACAACGCCCTGCTGTACCCGGGTCTTGGCCTGGGCACGATCGTCTCCGGAGCCTCCCAGGTGACCGCGGGCATGCTGCTCGCGGCGGCCCAGGCGGTCGCGGACCAGGTCGATACGAGCGGGCCGGGCGCCTCTCTGCTGCCGCCCGTCGAAAACCTCCGCGAGTCCTCGGCGATCACCGCGACCGCCGTGGTCAAGGCCGCGCTCGACGGGGGAGTGGCCACCTGCAAGCCGGCCGATGTCGCGGACGCCGTCCGGGAGGCCATGTGGCAGCCCGCGTACACCGCCGGAGCGACGTGATGACCGCGCGCCGCTCCGGCGTCGGTCAGACTGAGAAAGCCGAGAAGGCCGAGAAGGCCAGGGACGGCGGGGCCCCGAAGATCCTCGATGTCCCCGTCGGCCTGGCCGCGACCGGCACCCGGCGGGAGACCGACTCGATGGGCGCCATCGACGTGCCCGCCGATCGCTACTGGGGAGCGCAGACCCAACGGTCCTTGATCCACTTCTCCATCGGCGACGACCGGATGCCGACGGCGGTCTACCGCGCGTACGGCCACGTCAAGAAGGCCGCCGCCATCGTCAACGGGCGCACCGGACGCCTCCCGGCCTGGCAGAGCGAGCTGATCCAGCGGGTGGCCGACGAGGTCATCGGGGGCAAGCTGGACGAGCACTTCCCGCTGTATGTGTGGCAGACGGGCTCCGGGACCCAGTCGAATATGAACACCAACGAGGTGATCTCCAACCGCGCCATTCAGCTGGTCGGCGGGGAGCTGGGCAGCAAGTCCCCCATCCACCCCAATGACCACGTCAACATGGGGCAGTCCTCCAACGACACTTTCCCCACCGCCATGCACATCGCCGCGGTCAAGGAGGTCCACGAACATCTGCTGCCCAGTGTGCGGGCGCTGCACCACGCCATCGAGGCCAAGGCACGGCAGTGGCAGGACGTGGTGAAGATCGGCCGCACCCATCTGGAGGACGCGGTCCCGCTCACCGTGGGACAGGAGTGGTCCGGCTACGCCTATCAGCTCAAGCAGGCGATCGAGAGGGTCGCCGGATCCGCCGAGGGACTGTACGAGCTGGCCATGGGCGGCACGGCGGTCGGCACCGGGCTCAACGCCCCGCCCGGATTCGGCGAGCAGGTGGCCACCGAGATCGCCTCCGCGACCGGTTTCCCGTTCACCACCGCCGCGAACAAGTTCGCGGCTCAGGGCGGTCTGGACGCCATGGTCGGCGCCTCCGCCGGGCTGAGCGCGCTGGCCGTGCCGTTGATGAAGATCGCCAACGATATCCGCTGGCTGGCCTCAGGACCCCGGTGCGGCCTGGCCGAACTGCACCTCCCGGCGAATGAGCCCGGCTCCTCGATCATGCCGGGCAAGGTCAATCCGACCCAGTGCGAGGCGATGGTCATGGTCTGCATCCAGGCGCTGTCCGAGGACACCGCCATCGCCTTCGCCGGCTCACAGGGCAACTTCGAACTCAACGCCATGCGTCCGGTCATCATCAACAACTTTCTGCACTCCGCCACCATCCTGGCCGACGCCTGCACCAAGATGCGGGAGTACTGCATCGAGGACGTCGAGCTCAACCGGGACCAGATCGACAGCTATGTCAACCGGTCGCTCATGCTGGTCACCGCGCTCTCCCCGGTGATCGGCTACGACAGGGCCTCGGCGATCGCCCACAAGGCCGACGACGAGGGCACCACGTTGCGCGAGGCCGCACTGGCGTCCGGCTATATCAGCGCGGAGGACTTCGACCACATCGTCAGGCCCACCGCCATGGTCGGCCAGGAGAAATCCCGGTCGGCGTAGCAGAATGGGTACGAGGTGGCATCGCGGTCCATCGCGGTGGCCCCCGGGCGACTCGCCGTTCCCATCGATGAGTTGGGAGGTTCGTCGTGAGCACATCCATCCGCGTATGGCCACGGCTGGTCTACGAGGAACTGGCTCCCATGGTTGCCTTCGTGAACCGATTGGTGCAGGTCGCGGGCAAATACACCCTCGACGAGCCCTTCGAGATCGGCTGGGGAAACATCGTCCTCGATGTCACACCCCGTGGGCTCAGGACACCAACGCTCCGGCAGCGAGATGTGACCTTCACCGTGCATTACCGTCTGCTCGACGGCGACGTGGTCATCGAGACGGACTCGGGCACACGGACCGTGCCGTTGTTCGACGAATCGCTGGCCGCGTTCTACGCGTCGTTCTGCCACGCGGTGGGCGACCTCGGCATTCGCCGCCCGGGCTCCTCGTTGATCTGCGAGATTCCCGGTGCCCCGGCGACCTTCGGAGACGATCGCGTCGAACGCCACTGGGATGACCGCACCGCTGGGCTGATCTGGAGCGCGCTGAACCTCGCCGCCGGCGGTCTCGAGGCGTGGCAGGCGCCCTTCCAAGGCCACCGCCCCCGGGTCGGTGTGATGTGGGGCGGTTTCGACCTCTCCGCCACGCGCCACCGCGCGCGGCCCACCGCGCCACCGGCCCAAGGCCCGGCGTTTCAGCAGAACGCCCAGATCGAGGAGTACATGGCGGTGGGATTCGCGTTCGGCACCCCCGATGCGCCGGATGCGGGCATGTACGCCTATATCTGGCCCCAGCCGGACGGCCTCGAGGGCCGGTCCTGGGGGGTCGACGGCGCGGCCTGGAATCCCGACGCCGGTCTGGTTCTGCTGCCGTGGGCCACGCTCAGGGACACACCCAACCCGCATCGGTCCATCGTCGCGTTCGGTGACGCCGTCTACGACGCCGCCGTGGAGACGGCGGGCTGGCCGTCGGACCTCGTCGGGCCCCGCTACGACGGTTGGTACATGAGCAGGACACCGCCTTCCCTGGCCGAGGCCCAGCACCACTGACGTCCGCCGCTTTCGGGCCGGTCCGTACCCTACGAGGTCTTCTCGGCCGGGGCGTGTGCGGTACCGCACATCGCCTGCCGGTACAGCGTCGGCAGCGCGTCGTCGATGGGGTGGTGCTGCGGCTTCCCCGAGGAATCCGGCTTGTTCCACCTCATGAGGTTGATCGCGACGGACATCTGACGCTTGCCGTCGGCCCGTGTCAGGGACATCGTTCCGGCTCCCCACACCGTGCCGGTGTTGCCCCAGAAGGTGGCGCCGTCCGGGGTGCTGACCTTGTGCAGACCGAAGCCGTAGTCGATCGTCGTTCCGTCCAGGGCGCGGACCGGGACCGTGCGCTGCATCTGTGCCAGCGACGGCTGGTCGACGATCTCGCCGTCGAGCAGCTTGCCGAAGAAACGGTTGAGATCCTCCATGGTCGATATCAAGGAGGCCGTCAGCCAGACCCAGGACATGTTGTAGACGCTGTAGTCGCGCGGCGGGTCGATCAGGCCGTACAGGGCCTCGTATATCCGTGGGTGCGGTCCCTCGATATGCGTGCCGGTCGGAAACTCGGTGTGCCGGAGACCGGCGCGCTCGATGACATTCTCGGTCACGTACTTCTCGGCCGGGGTACCGGTCACCTGCTCCAGGAGTTTGCCCAGGAGCACGTAATTGGTATTGGAGTACACCCCTTTAGGGCCTCCGGGCTCGCCGACGGGCGGCGCCGCGAGCCCCATCTCGATCAGCTCGGCCGGGTCGAACTGCCGGAACCGGTTGTCGTCCACCTTCTCGGGCGAGATGTCCGACAGAGAGGGGACACCGCGGAGGGACGAAAACGCGGAGGGGATGTAGTCACAGATGCCGCTGGTGTGGTTGAGCAGCATCCGCACCGTGATCGCGCTGCCGCGCTCTCCCGGCACCAGCCGCGGCAGATAGCCGCCGATCGGCGCGTCGAGTTCGATCCGGCCCCGCTCGACCTGCTGCATGATGGCGGCGGCGGTGAAGGTCTTGGTGATGCTGCCGACGCGATGGCGCATCTCGGGACCGACGGGACGGCCGGTTTCGGCATCGGCGACCCCGGAGGCGCCGCGCCATATCCGGCCGCCGTCGCGCACCTCGGCGAACACCCCCGGCATCCCCGCCCGGTGGACACCGTCCACGGCGGACTGAAGCTCCGCGAAATCGAGATCGGTCGACGAGCCCGCGCCGCCGGCCGCCACGTCGTATGCCTCGTTGGGTTCGGTTATCAAGACATCCGTCCTTTCATGATCCATAAATGCATCGGGGACTCTCCCCATGTCAGGCCCCGTTCAGCGCGCGGCGCAGGGCGGCGCCGAGTTCGGCGTTCTGCCGCTGGGAGACCGCGGCGGACAGAATCGCCTGCGATCCGTGGAAGGTGCCGGGCCACTGGTGCAGTTCGACCGACACGCCCGCCTGCAGCAGGCGCAGCGCGTACGCGATGTCCTCGTCGCGGTTGGGACACAGCTCCGCGGTGGCGATATAGGCCGGTGGCAGACCGGACAGATCGGCGGCCCGCGCGGGGGCGGCGTACGGTGTCGCGGCCTGGTCGCCCAGGTACTGCCGCAACGCTGCGGTGGCCTTGTCGCGATTGAACCAGGGCGTGTCGGTGAAGTTCCGTGCCGACCACGTCTCCTGGCGGTCGTCGAGCCCCGGCTGGTTGAGCAGTTGGAAGCAAATCGCCGGCCCCCGCTCGTCACGCGCCCGCAGCGCCAGCGCGGCCGCGATCCCGCCGCCGGCGCTGTGCCCTCCGACCGCGATCCGCGACGGGTCGACGCCGAGTTGGCCCGCGTGCTCGGCCGTCCACTTCAGCACGGCGTAGGCGTCGTCCAGGGCGGCCGGGAAGCGATGTTCGGGGGCCAGCCGGTAGGCCACCGAGATCACCACCGCGCCGGAGCCGGAGGCGATCCGGGCGGCCCACGGGTGTTCGGTGTCCAGGTTCCCCATGACGAATCCGCCGCCGTGCAGCCAGACGACGGCGCCCTGCGCCTGGTGCGGCCGGTAGATCCGCACCGCCACGTCCGGATCGGCGGACACCGTACGGTCCTCGACCTCCATGTCCGCGGTGTCCGGTACCGGCACCGCGGCGGCCAACCCGGCGAAGCTCGTGCGCGCGGTGGACGGGTCGGTCAGATCGGTCCGGGGGAACAACGGAAGGAATGCTTCGAGTTCGGGATCCATGACGACCATCCTCACGGCCGTCCCGCGAGGGGTCATCCGCCATCCGTCGCGCATCCCGCCCCGATCACGCACCGACCGGCGCCCCTGTCCGTCTCCCCGTCCTTCTATCCTTCTGCCATGGAGGCACTGGCCGTACGGCTGTCGGGACTCGATCCGTACGTCGATGGCGCGATCCGCATCGTTACGTTCTATGACACCCTGATGCGCCGACGGGTGGATCTCCCGGCGCTCGCCCGCGCCTCGGCGGGCCTGGCCGAATGCGTCGCCGGGATACGGCTCCACGGCACGGGCCGGACCATCCGCGTATCGCCCCATGGCACGGAGGCGTCGACTCCGCCGTCGCCCGCGTCCACCACGGCGCCGATCACCCTCGACGACGAGGAGATCGGCACGGTGTGGCTGGAACGGCCCGGCCCGGCGGGCCCGCTCGACGAAGTCCTCCTCGACCGGCTCGCCATCGCCGCCGCGGCGGCCGTCGAGCGGTACGGCCCGGCCCGCACCACCATGGCCGACCCCGCCCTCGTCGAACTGGCGATCAGCGCAGGCAGCGACGAGGCGGCCAGAGCGCGGGCGCTGCGGCTCCTGGGGTTCGCCCCCGGTCTGCCGGTTTACGTCGTCGCCGTACGCTCGCGGCTCCCGCTCGACCGGATCGGCGGCCTGATCTGCCCGGCCCGCCCGGTCAAGGCGGCGCCGCTCGCCGACGTGGGTGTCATCCTGGCCGCCACCGTGGACCCGGCCCGGTTTCCGGCGGACGTACGCGCGGGCATCGGCGCCGCCGGAGGCCCCGACCGTTCCTGGCGGCAGGCCCGCACCGCCCTCCGCTTCACCACCGCGCGCGAACCCGTCGTCCGCCACGCCGATCTGGGCGCGCTGGCGCTTCTGGCCGAGATACCCCGGGACGCCTCACTCGACAACGCCGACGTGGCAGCCATCGGCCGTATCGCCGGCAACGCGGACGACATGGAGGTGCTGGACGCCTACTGCGCCACCGGCTCCCTGCGCCGGGCCGCCGACCTGCTCCATCTGCACCACAGCAGCGTCGCCCGCCGGGTCGAACAGATCGCCAGGAACTTGGACATCGAGCTCACCGGGCCCACCGGGCTGACCCGGGCCAGGCTCGCCCTCACCCTATGGCGGCTGCACAACGACTGAGCCACCCACGATGTGGTTGCCCGGCCGGGAGCGTGTTCATGGTCTGGACTTGAGGTCGGGAGCCATGCTCTTATGCCAACTACTCCTGATGACAACGTTGTACAGACTGAAGCACCGAGCCGCCACCCTTCCTCAGCCAAGGAGGATCCGTGCGCATCAGATCGTTCAGTCCGTTCAGTCCGCTCCGTCCGCCAAGACCGTTAAGGCGGTCCAGACCGCTGAGAAACCGAATCGCCCTGCTCATCGCGGTAATGCTGGGTGTCGCGGGACTGACCGCCGCACCCGTCGCGACGGCGGCGGACGATCCCCCCGAGGTCCATGGCCTCAAGGGCGAGTACTACACCCAGTCCGCCCCCGGCGCCTTCGACTTCCACGAACTTAAGGCCACCGGCTTCGATCCGCGGCTCGACTTCGACTCCCTGGAGTCCCGGCTGCGTTCCGCCACCGGCCGGTCGGACGACGTCAGCGTCCGCTGGACCGGCCGGATCGTACCGGAGAAGACGGGGCCCACCACCTTCTCGATCAGCGGGGACAACGGCTTCCGCCTCTGGGTCGGCGGCAATCTCGTCATCGACCACTGGGTCGACGACTGGGACCGGGAACAGACCAGCGAGCCCGTGGAGTTGACCGCGGGCACGGCGTACGACATCAAGGTCGAGTACTTCGAGCACTACGGAGGCTCCAACCTCCATGTGCGCTGGACACCGCCCGGCGGCACGAAGACGGCCATCCCGCAGTCCGCCTTGGCGCTGCCCGAGGGCTACGACTACAACGGCGCCATCGCCACCACGGTCCTGGAGGACGGCCGGACGCTGAGGCTCGACTTCGCCCAGAAGCTCCAGACGCCCCCGGCCGAACTCGCCGACCACCTGACCGCCGTGATCGGCGGTGCCACCTGGCCGCTCGGCGAGGCCCGGCTGAATGAAGCCGACCCCACGTCGCTGCTGGTCGCACTCAAAGAGCCCGTCGTCGGCAACAAGACCGGCACCGCACGCGGCACCGCCGATGTCCGTTACGACGGAACGGGCGGTCTGACCGGCATGGATGGCAACGTTGTCAGATCCTTCTGGAGCAGCGGCGCCAACCTCTCCACATACGAACTGCGCACCCGGTGGGCCGACGACGTCACCCCGGGCAACGCCCACCGCGAGTACCCCAGACCGCAGCTGACTCGTGGCGACTGGCAGAACCTCAACGGCACCTGGCAGTTCGCCGCGGCCAAGGCGGGCGAGCAGCCGCCGGTGGGCAGGAACCTCGCCGAGAAGATCCTCGTCCCGTACCCCGTCGAGTCCCAGCTGTCGGGCCTCGAACGGCATGAGGACCGCATGTGGTACCGGCGCACCTTCACCGTCCCTGCCGACTGGCACATCGGCTCCGGCAAGCGTCTGCGGCTGAACTTCGGCGCGGTCGACTGGCGGACGGAGGTCTATGTCAACGGCACCAAGGTCGCCGATCACCAGGGCGGCTACGACAAGTTCGGCGCCGACATCACCGACGCCCTCAAACCGGGCCGTACCCAGGAGCTGATCGTCGGCGTCTACGACCCGACCGACGCCACGAGCGGTGAGAACCCGCCCCTCGGCAAACAGCGCCTCGACCCCAGTGGCATCTGGTACACGCCCTCCTCCGGCATCTGGCAGACGGTGTGGCTGGAGCCGGTGGCGGCCGACCACGTCGATTCGCTCAAGCTCACCCCGGATGTGAGCGCGGGCACCCTGACGGTCGAGCCGCGGGGCGTACGGGACGGCCTTCCGGTCACGGCGACGGCGTACGAGGGCAAACGGCCCGTGGCCACCGCCACCGGGCGCAGCGGCACCCCGCTCACCCTGAAGATCCGCGACGCGCGCCTGTGGTCGCCGGACGATCCGTTCCTGTACGACCTCAAGGTGAGCGTCGGCTCCGACCGCGTCGGCAGCTACTTCGGTATGCGCTCCATCGCGGTCGAGAAGGTGAACGGCACCCCGCGCACCGTTCTCAACGGCAAGCCGGTGTTCATGATGGCCACCCTCGACCAGGGCTTCTGGCCGGACGGTCTGCACACCGCGCCGAGTGACGCGGCCCTGGCCTACGACCTGCGGATGCACAAGGCGATGGGCTTCAACGCGGTCCGTAAGCACATCAAGGTCGAACCGGACCGCTGGTTCTACTGGGCGGACCGGCTGGGCCTGCTCGTCTGGCAGGACATGCCCGCGATGACCGCGGGGGTGAACCCGGACGCGGCATCCCGCGCCGAGTACGAGCGCGAGATGAAGCAGATGATCGACGAGCACATCAGCAGCCCGTCGATCGTCATGTGGGTCACCTTCAACGAGGGCTGGGGCCAGTACGACATGGCGCGCATCGCCGACCAGGCCAAGGCTTGGGACCCGACCCGGCTGATCAACAGCATGTCGGGCCTCAACCTCGGTGCGGACGGCGGCACCGGCGACATCATGGACGAACACGGCTATCCGAGCCCCGCGCTGCCACCCCACCCGGACGGCGAACGCGCCCTGGTCAGCGGCGAGTACGGCGGCCTCGGCCTGGCCGTGCCCGGACACGCCTGGTCGGTCCAGCAGTCCTATGTCGACGTCGACCCGGCCACCTACACCGACGACTACCTCACCAAACTGGCCGAGGTGCACGCCCTGGCCTGCCGGGGCGGCAACGGCGCGGTGTACACGCAGATCACGGATGTCGAGGGCGAGCTCAACGGGCTGCTCACCTATGACCGCAAGGTCACCAAGCCCGATGTACGGCGGCTCAAGGCGGCCCACGAGGCGTTGATCGACGACGTGTCGCGGGCGGCCCCCGCCAACTGCGCCTGATCCGAAGCCGCCCGGCGGACGTCTCCCGTCCCGCCGGGCGGCCTCGTCCGTGTCCTCGCGCGGCCCGTCCCTGCAACGTGTTCCCCGGTCGGCCCACCGGGAACACTCCGACCACCACGCCGCCCCGAGGAGGTTCCGCCACATGACCACCACTCCCGCAGCGCCGGACCAACAGCCCGGGGCCGAGGACGAGTTGGTCCGTAGGGTGCTCGCATCGTTCCGGAACACGCCGGATCCCCGCCTCAAAGAGGTGATGCGGGCCCTGGTGCTCCATCTGCACGCCTTCATCCGCGAGGTCCGCCCGACCGAGGCCGAATGGCAGCAGGCCATCGACTTCCTCACCGCGGCCGGACACATCACCACCGACCGCCGCCAGGAGTTCGTGCTGCTGTCGGACGTTCTCGGCGCGTCCATGCAGACCATCAACGTCAACCATGAAGCCACCGCCGACGCCACCGAAGCCACGGTGGTCGGCCCCTTCTTCGTCGAGGGCTCCCCCGAGATCCCCCTGGGCGGCGACATGGCCGCCGGCGCCCCGGGAGAACCCTGCTGGGTCGAGGGCACCGTCACCGACACCGACGGCAACCCCGTCCCCGGCGCACGCCTGGAGGTGTGGGAAGCCGATAAGGACGGCCTCTACGACGTGCAGTACGACCACGGCCACCTCGCCGGCCGGGCCCACCTGTACACCGACGACAAGGGCGGTTACGCCTTCTGGGGGCTCACCCCCACGCCGTACCCCATCCCCCACGACGGACCCGTCGGAGCCCTGCTCGACAAGACCGCGCGCTCGCCGCTGCGCGCTGCCCATCTGCACATCATGGCCACCGCACCGGGCCTGCGCACCCTCGTCACCCACATCTTCGTCGAGGGCGACAGCCTGCTGGACTCCGACGCCGTGTTCGGCGTCAAGGAATCCCTCGTCAAGCGATTCGCACGGCAGCCGGCCGGCACACCGGCTCCCAACGGACGGGACCTTTCCGGGAAGAGCTGGTCCCGCGTGCGGTTCGACATCGTGTTGCCCCCGCAGAGCACATGACGGGCCGGCGGGCCCCTCCCCGGCCCGGCGCACCGCCTGGTCGCTCGACCCGCAGGGCGCTCCCGCTTTGCGATCCACTCCTCAGGGGTCAATCCTGGAGGAGAGGCATGCCGACCGAGCGTGTGGACCGAGCATAGGGGCCGCGTAGCCTGCGGCGACCGCGGCCCGAGCAGGGAGCGGGTTCCGGATGAGACTTGTCGTCGACCTCAATCGGTGCCAGGGATTCGCGCAGTGCGTGTTCCTCGCCCCGGATGTGTTCGCCCTGAACGGCGAAGAGGCACTGCTGTTCTCGCCGCAGTTCGATGAGGCACAGCGCGAGCTGGTGGAACGGGCCGCGGCGGCCTGTCCGGTCCAGGCCATCCTCGTCGACTACTCCGACGAGCCGACGAAGGGGGTGGAGCCCCGTGTCGGCTGAGAGCGAGGTCGAGGTCCTGCGGCGAGCGGGGCATATCGTCGTCGTCGGTGCCTCGCTGGCCGGTCTGCGCGCGGCGGAGACCCTGCGTGACATGGGGTTCACCGGGTCCCTGACCATGATCGGCGATGAGCCGTACGAGCCGTACGACCGGCCACCGCTGTCCAAGCAGGTGCTGCTGGGGCGGGCGCATGCCGAGGACACCGCGCTGCCGCGGCGGCGCGATATCGACGCCGAGTGGCGGCTGGGCGTCGCTGCCGAAAGCCTGGACCGGGACGCCAAGCGGGTACGCCTGGCCAACGACGACACGATCGCCTACGACCGTCTGCTGATCACCACCGGGACCAGGGCCCGCCCCTGGTTCCACCCCGAACAGGAGGCGCTGGACGGGGTGTTCGTGCTGCGCACCCGCCACGACGCCGCCCGGCTGTACCGGAAGCTGGCCGCCGGCCCGTCCCGGGTGCTGGTGGTCGGCGCCGGTTTCACCGGGTCCGAGGTCGCCTCCGCCTGCCGGGAGCGGGGCCTGGAGGTCACCGTCGTAGAACGCGGCCCGACACCGCTGGTGGGCGCGCTCGGCGGAGTGGTCGGCGAGGTGGCGGCCCGGCTCCAGCGCGATCGCGGGGTGGACCTGCGCTGCGGCACCAGCGTGACCGCGCTGGAGGGCGACGAGGCCGGACGGCTCAGGCGCGGCCACCTGTCCGACGGTTCGGCCATCGATGTGGACGTGGCGGTGATCGCGCTCGGCGCCATACGGAACACCGAATGGCTCGCCGGCTCCGGGGTGGCCGCCGGTCCCCGGGGGATCGCCTGCGACGCCGGTTGCCGGGTGTTCGACGTCAACGGCATCGTCACCGATGACATCTACGCCGCCGGTGACGTCGCACGCAGCCCCCATCCGCTGTTCGACTACCAGTTCCTGGCACTGGAACACTGGGGCAACGCGGTCGAACAGGCCGGGATCGCGGCCCACAACATGATCTGTGCGGCTCCCGACCGCAGTCCGCATCTGTGGTTGCCGACGTTCTGGTCGGTCCAGTTCGGCATCAACATCAAGTCCGTGGGCGTCCCCACGATGGGCGACCAGTTGGTCGTCACCCAAGGGACACTCGCCGAGAAGGCGTTCGTCGCGGTGTACGGGTACCGCGGCCGTGTCATCGCCGCGGCCTTTTTCGACCGGGCGAAATGGCTGGGGTTCTACCGGGAGCGGATCGAGCGCGGCGCGCCGTTCCCGCCCGACTATCCCGTGGTCGACCGCAGGACCGAGGCGCTGCAGCCGGTCGATCCCGCCCTGCCCGACCCCCACCTCCCCACCCACCAGCCCACCGTCACGCTGACGGGTCACTCACCGAGCGAGCGGCGTATCGAGTTCGTCCCGTCCCGGGCCTGACCGCGCCTGACCACCGGCCCCGGACCGCCCGAAGCCTCTAGGAGACACCATGACGACGCTCGGCAGCATGTCCGCACGCATCAACGACTACGCCAACCGGGCCGATCCGTACCCGCTCTTCGCGGAACTGCGCAAGCAGCCGGTCATCCGGGAAGACGACGGCACCTACCTGGTCAGCACCTACTACGAGGTGAGGAGCCTGGCCAACGACCCACGGCTCAGCAACGACACACGCAACCGCGCGCCCGGCTGCCCCCGCAGCGGGGAATCGGCGGAGGACACGGGCCTGCCGCCGAGCTTCATCTTCACCGACCCGCCCGAACACGACCGGCTGCGCGATGCGGCGAACCGCCCGTTCGGCCCCCCGCACAGCCCCCGGTTCCTCCACGATCTGCAAGCGGACCTGGGCAAGGTCGTCACCGAACTGCTCGACGCCTTCGAGGGAAAGGACCAGGTCGACATCGTCGAGGACTTCTCCTACCCGCTTCCGGTCACGGCCATCTGCAAGGTCCTCGGCGTGCCGCGTGAGGACGAGCCGCGCTTCCACGGCTGGGCCGACGCCCTGGCGGCCGGGATCGATCCGCACCGCGCCGAGGGCGCCGAAAGCGGCCAAAGCCCCCAAGAGAAGTCGGACACGGCACGCCAGGAGATGGGCGCCTACCTGGCCGATCTGATCGACGCCTCACGCCGCCGTCCCCGCCCCGGGATCCTCAGCGCCCTCGCCCCCCACACCGGCCCCGGCGGGGGCATGACACCCAAGGATCTGGTGGCCACGGCGGTGCTGCTCCTGGTCGCCGGCCATGAAACCACCGTCAACCTGATCACGAACACCACGCTCACCCTGCTGCGCCACCCCGATGTCCTCCGGCGGTTCCGACACGACCCGGACCTGGCCACCCCCCTCATCGAGGAGGTACTGCGCTACGAGCCCCCGGTCCAGTTCGTCCCGTGGACCACCGCCCTGGCCGATATCGACATCGCCGACACCACCATCCCCAAGGGCTCCCCGGTCTGGCTCATGCTGGCCGCGGCCAACCGCGACCCGAGACGCTTCGAGCACCCCGACCGGTTCATGCCCGACCGCAAGGACAACGAACACCTCGGCTTCTACACCGGCATCCACTACTGCTTCGGCGCCCCGCTCGCCCGTATAGAGGCGCAGCTCGCCCTGCCCGAACTGTTCCGTCGGGTCAAGAACTTCCGGCTGCTGGCGGACCCGCCACCGTACCGCGCCAACGCCGTGCTGCGCGGTCCCCGTCACCTTCCCGTGGCGATCGAGGGCGTCACCGCCTGAGCGCAGGACCGACTCCCCTCGAAGCTCCTGTCCGCGCTGCGGCACCTGTGGCAGAGTTGGGCAGGGCTGTGCTCCGGGGGCCCGCGGAGCCGACTCCGACCAGGGCCTTCGTCGGGGTGAGGGGGATGTGTGGCACGGGTGATCGACGGCCGTTTCGAGTTGCTGGGGCGGCTCGGCGGTGGCGGCATGGGACTGGTGTGGAGAGCGCATGACCTGGCGCTGCACCGTGAGGTCGCGCTCAAGGAGGTCCGCCCGCCCGACCCGGGACTCGCCGAGTACGACCCCGAGGCCGCCCGCGCGCTGCGCGCCCGTGTCCTGCGGGAGGCCAGGGCGCTCGCGCGTATCGGCCACCCCAACGTGGTGACCATCCATCACATCGTGGACGGCGACGAACACACGTACCCGTGGCTCGTCATGGAACTGATCGCCGGTGGTTCGCTGCAGGGCTGGCTCGACCGCGGTCTCCTCTCCCCCGCCGAGGCGGCCCGGCTCGGGCGGGGGATGCTGGCCGGGCTGGAGGCGGCACACGCCGCGGGCATCCAGCACCGGGACATCAAGCCCGCCAACATCCTGCTGCGGCCCGACGGCAGCCCGGTCCTCACCGACTTCGGCATCGCGGCCGTCCAAGGATCCACCGCCCTCACGGCCGCAGGCTCCGTCATCGGCACACCCGACTACATGGCGCCCGAGCGCGTGTCAGGCGAGGACGGCGGGCCGGAGGCCGACCTGTGGTCGCTGGCCATGACGCTCTACGTCACCGTCGAGGGGCGCAACCCGATGCGCCGCGGCAATACGCTCGCCACGCTCGCGGCCGTCCTCGGTGAGGACGTGCCGCCGCCGGAGCGTGCCGGAGCGCTGACCCCCGTACTGATGTCCGTACTGGTACGCGACCCGCAGGAGCGACCGGACGCCCGTACGCTGGACCGGTTGCTGACCGAGGCGGAGGCGGCTGCCGAGGCGGAGGCGGCGGCCGGGCCAGCGCCGGCGGCCGAATCCGCGCCGACGACCGGGCCGGCGCCGGCGGCCGGGTCCACGGCGGCCAAGGCTCCCGCCGACGGTCCCACCTCCTACCCGCTCGCCCCGCCCCACACGGCCGCACCGCAGCCGGCGCGGCCCGTGCCGCAGCAAGGCGAGCCGCCCGCGTATGTCGCCCCGCCGCCCCCGCCGATGCCGCAGGCACCACCGGTGCACCCGCCGGCGCCGCCGCCGGTGGCCCGGTCACGGCGCGGCTGGGTGTACGGGTCGGCCCTCGGTGCAGTCGTACTCGCGGGCGCCCTCCTCTGGGCGCTGCTGCCCTTGGGCGACGGCTCCGACGGCGACAACACCTCCCAGAAGCCCGACACTTCCGGCACCCCCGGCAAGGCGTCGACCGACACCCCGAGCGGCGGCGCGAGCAACGGACCGAGCGGCGGCAAGAAAATCACCATCGGCGTCAAGTTCGACCAGCCCGGCCTGGGTTTCAAGACGCCGGGCGGCCGCTACACGGGCTTCGACGTGGACGTGGCCACGTACATCGCCAAAGCGCTCGGCCACGATCCCGCCGACATCGAGTGGAAGCAGACCCTCAGCAGCGACCGCGAGGCCATGCTGGAGCGCGGAGACGTCGACTTCGTCGTCGCCTCGTACGCCATGACCGACGCGCGGGAAAAGAGGATCGACTTCGCGGGCCCCTATCTGGAGGCCCACCAGGACGTCCTGATCAGCAGGGACAACACATCCGTCGGCACGGCCCAGGACCTCAACGGCCGGAAGGTCTGCGCGGTCACGGGGTCCGTCTCCGCGCTCAACGTCCGAACGAAGTTCGCACCGCAGGCGCAGGTCCGCGAACGCGCCACCTACGCGCTCTGCCTCTCCGATCTGACGGACGGAGCCGTGGATGCCATCACCGGCGATGACGCCATTCTCGCCGGCTACGCCGCCGCGCAACCGAACGGATTCAAGCTGGGCGGCCTCGCGATGACCGAGGAGCGCTACGGCATCGGCATCCCCAAGGGCAGCCCGCTCAAGGACAAAATCCAGCGGGCTTTGGACAAGATGACGGATGACGGGTCCTGGAACAGGGCGCTGAGCAAGAACCTCCCCCTCCTGCAGACGGACGCGCCGACCCGGTGATGGCGAGCGCAGGCTGAATCCTTTCGCGCGGCCCCCGCCTCTTATACCTGCACCGACAAACGTCGGGCCAGGATGTGGAGGTTGTCGTGATCGTTGGTATCGGTACAGCCGTTGGTGTGGTGCTGCTCTGCACCTGCATGTTCGTCATGAAGCGCAAGCGAGGTGGGCGTGGCTGACTCGGCTTGGCCCAGCGAGCAGCTGGTCGTCGCCGCGCAGCGCGGTGATGTCGACTCGATCGCCGCGCTGGTGTCGGGGGCACACCCGAATGTGCAGCGCTTCGCCCACTCCCTGTGCGCGACCCCGGAGGACGCCGAGGACGCGGCGCAGGAAGCCTTGATCATCCTGTATCGCAAGATCGGGATGCTACGAGCCTCCGGCGCGCTGGCGTCGTGGATGTTCCGCATCGTCCGCAACGAGTGTCTACGGCGCGCACGGACGATGATGCGGGGCCACCCGCCGTTGCCGGACACTGCCGTGGACTCCGCCGAGGACGAGGCGCTGCGGCGCCTGGACACGAGCAGGGTGGCGGCGGCGGTCGCCGCGCTGCCACCCGATCAGCGCCGGGTGCTGATCATGCGAGACGTGCAGGGCCACAGCGGACGGTCGGTGGCCGATGCGCTGGGCCTCAGTACTGCGGCGATGAAATCGCGTCTGCACCGAGCCCGCGCGGCCGTTCGGCACACGCTCCGTGCCGCCACATCCGACTCACCTCCCGGAGGGAAACCATGACCGGAACGAAGGCCGACGATCCCGGCTTCACAAGCGCCTCCCTGCCCCGCCACCTGGTGCGCGGCGCGGTGGGTTTCGGCGCGCTGATCGGCTCGGTCGCGCTCATACCGGCCGTCGGCCCGGTCAGCCTGGTGCTGCTGCCGGCCGGTCTGTTCGCGTTGCGCGGGTGTCCGATGTGCTGGGCAGTCGGGCTGATGCAGACCTTTTCCCGAGGCCGCCTGGAGCGCTCCTGCGAGGACGGCCAGTGCACACTGACCGTCACGGACCGCGGGAAGCGCCACAGCGAATCGGTCGCCGCCCCCTAGCCAGTCGGCCCTCGCCCAACGGCCCTCGCCAACCGGCTTGTCGTACGCGCCAATTATCCTGCCGGGATGTCTGACGATCGTTTGATGCTGAGCAGTGTGGCACCCGGCGGCCCGGTCGACGGCCTTGCCGTCGTCGATGTGGACGGGGAGCCATTGGTGGTGTGCACCGGCTTCTACAAGGTGTGGACGTGGGCTCCGCTGCGGGACGAATGGCTGGAGCGGCCATTGACGTCCGCTTTCGCCGCCGAGCACCCGGATGCCGAGAACGATATCGACTCGGTTGCCGTGGCCGTTTCCGCCGGGCGCGTGGTGCTGGCCGCCGGCGGCGATGAGCAGGGAGTGTCCATCTGGGACCTGTTCAGCGGCGAGTTGCTGCGCGGGAACACCCACAACGGGCCCTATGTCGCGTCCGTCGCCACGGTGAAGAACGAGGGACCACCGCTGTTCGTGGCAAGTAGTGGGATCCACTGGGACGGAGTTCAGCTGTGGGGACTCGGCGAGGAGCCGCCGATCGAGCTGGAGGCCGGCTCCGTCTGGGGTCTCGCCACCGCACGGATCGACGGCCGCTCGCTGGTCGCCGGGGGCGGGGAAGAGGGGGTGACGGTATGGGATGCCGCGAATGGTGAGGAGGTCGCGTCGTGCTACGTGGACGGCGAGCAGCGGTCATACGCTGTCGGTTTTTCCGAGGTCGACGGCCGTCCTGTCGTCGTGGCGGGCACGGACGCGGGGAAGGTGTACGTGTTCGACCTGGCCGCGGGCGAGGACGACGACCCGATCCACGAACCGGCCACCGGCCATGAGGGCGGGATCAACGCCTTGGACATCGCCATGGTCGGCAACCGGCCGGTCGCGGTGACCGGTGGCGAGGACGGGACGGTACGGATCTGGGATCTCGCCGGCGGTCGCCCCGTCGGGCCGCCGCTGACCGGCCACGATGCGCGCGTCGAGGCGGTGGCGGTCACCACGCTGCGGGATCGCCCGGTCGCCCTGACCGCCGGCCGGGACGGCACCGTACGCGTCTGGGACCTGACTCTCTGACGCTCCTCGCCGGGTCGAGCCGATGGCCGCCTACCCGCCGAGGTCGGCAGCGGCCTCGGTGTCGGGGCCCGAGCACACGGGTCCGGCGGTCATCCGGCGGCTCGCCTCGCCGAGGCCGTCGGCGAGGGCCCGTACCTGGTCGGGGGTGAGCACGTCGATGAGCAGTTCCCTGACCAGGGCGACGTGGCCCGGCGCTGCCCGTTCCAGCAGGGCCATGCCGTCGTCGGTGAGTACGGCGTAGACCGCACGCTCATCACTCGGACAGGACCGCCGGCGCACCAGCCCGGCCTTCTCCAGCTGCCCGATCTGATAGGTCAGCCCGCTCTTGGAGTTCACCAGGGCGCAGGCCAGCTCGGCCATCCGCAGCTCCCGGTCCGGGGCGTCGCTGAGCCGGGCGAGGATTTCGTACTGCAGCCCGGACAGGCCGAAATCCCGCTTGAGCCGCTGCTCAAGCCGCCGGTAGAGCAGCGCGTGGGTGTTGGTGAACGCCGTCCAGGCGCGCATCTCGTCCTCATTCAGCCATCGAGTATGACCCATGTCACCACTCCCCCTGTTGTTCAAATTGGAACAGCAGCACATCTTCAGTGTCGCGTTCAAATTTAAACCACTCAGGCGCCACCGGAGACACCATGACCACCAGCACCCCCGCCGCGCCGGGACCAGCCTCGCCTCCCTGCACGGCGGCTCGCCTCGCGGTGCGGTGCGGCGGATACGGCGGGCGGACGGGCCGGGCGGACCGGGTAGGCGGGGTGGCCCCATCGAGGTGACGGACCGGTGGGGCAGGACAGCCGGCTACCCCGCGGTCGTCGCCACATGCCAGTCATGGCTGCTGTCCGCCCGGATCGACACCGACGAGTCGCTGTTCAGCCTGTGGACGGCGATCGAGCGGACGCACTACATGCAGTCGTCCAAGACGTTCGTCGTGGTCGACCGGCCCTTCTGGAAGGACATCGACCCGGACACCGGGCAGCATGTGCTCAGCGCCACGCTCACGGACCGGCTGACGCGTGGCACCTATCTGCTGGACGACGGCCCCGACAAGCCGGCGCTGATCTGTCTGTCGTACACCTGGAACGACGATGCGCTGAAGTGGCTGCCGCTCGATGTCGACGAGCGCGTACGGCTGATGCTGCACTCCCTCAAGCAGATCTATCCGAACGTCGACATCGCCTCGCACATCATCGGCGACCCCGTCACCATCTCCTGGGAGGACGACCCGGACTTCATGGGCGCCTTCAGCGACAACCTGCCCGGCCACTACCGCTACCAGGAACGCCTCTACACCCACTTCATGCAGGACCGCTTCGACCCCGCCCACCGCGGCATCTTCCTGGCGGGCGACGATGTGTCCTGGACCGGCGGCTGGGCCGAGGGAGCGGTCACGACCGGGCTCAACGCGGTGTGGGGCGTCATGACCCAGCTGGGCGGCAAGACCAGCGCGGCGAACCCCGGTCCGGGCGACCGCTTCGACGAGCTGAAGCCGGTCAGGCTGTCGTAGCCGCCGCACACTGAACGGCGGAGCCGCCCGCCATCCGTGACCATCCGTGAAACCTCATAGGTCACACACGTCACAGGCATCGGCGTTTCGGCCAAGCCCGACCGCACCGGAACCCGTACGCCACTGCGACCAGGCGTTCGACGCCCCCGAAATTCCGGGCTCCGCGCTTCGTCCAAAATCGAGCGCGTTCGATTCGCCCCTTCGCTCGTTGAGCCTGGCACCGCCGGACCATCCAGGTGCGGTGCCGACCTTCGAGGAGGACGCAGGTGACCGTGACCAACACCTCGGCCGCAAGCTCCGCCACACCGCCCCCTCCACCGCCCGCCACCATCAGCTTCGAGGGGAAACACGGCAAGAACCCGCTGGAAGAGGCCAGTTTCACAAAGATGTGCGCACGGCTCCCCTCCGTGCTCTCGCACACCGCGCGCATCGCCTGGACCGTCGACCGACCCGCCCTCGTACTCCTCCTCGCCTGCCAGATCCTCACCGGTGCCGCGGCCGCCTTCACCCTTGGGTTCACCGCGAAGGCCATGACGCACATCCTCGGCACCGGCGCGGTCTCCGAACGTCTGCACGCCGCCCTGCCCGCCCTCGTCGTCGTGGCGGCGGCCTCCGCTGTCGGCCGAATCGGCGGTGCCCTGTCCTCGTACGCCGACGGCCGGATCACCCCTCGTCTGATGACCGAGGCGGATGTCGCCCTCGTCTCCGCCGTGTGCCGGGTCGAGGCCTCGGCGTACTCGGAGCCGGGGTTCGCCGACCGCCAGGAGGCCGCCGAGATCGGCGTCACCCGCACCAGGCTGATGATCCAGGACGGCCAGCGCTTCATGGCCGCCCTGGTCCGTATCGTCGCCGCCGGCGGCGTCATCACCGTCCTCCACTGGCTCATGCTGCCCCTGCTCCTCCTCGCCGTGCTCCCCGCCGGCCTGGGCGCCGTCCTGTCCGCCCGCGTCGACTACGAAACCCACTACGCCAACGTCGGCGACCGCAACGTACGCGGCATGATGCGCTGGTGGGCCACCTACCCCCGCCACAGCGACGAGGTGCGCGCCAACGGCATGACCGGCTATCTCGTCTTCTGGTACCGCGCCTTGTCCGAGCGCATCGACCAGCGCACCGTGACCGCCGCACCCCGCACCCTCCGTATCGTCCTGGCGACCTCCGCCCTCGGCGGCCTGTTCCTCCTGGGCACCTGGGGCGCGCTCGCCTGGCTGGCCACCACCGGCCGGGTGGCCCTGCCCGTCGCGGCCACCGCGGTCGTCGCCGTCCAGACCGCGCTCGCCGCGCTCTCCCAGCTCGTCATCCACGGCGCCGCGATGTTCCACACCTCGCTCTACCTCGCCGACATGCGGTCGTTCCTCGACATGGCGGCCGACCGCGCCCCCAGGCGCGGGGAGCTGACCATCCCGGACCATGTGGCGGAGATCCGTCTCGACGAGGTCGTCTACCAGTACCCCGGCAAGGACGAACCCGCCGTCGACGGTGTCTCCCTCACCCTACGCCGCGGCGAGATCCTGGCGATCGTGGGTGAGAACGGCTCGGGCAAGTCCACGCTGACCAAGCTCATCACCGGAATTCTCCTCCCGGACAAGGGCCGTGTCCTGTGGGACGGAACGGATCTGGCCCAGGCCCAGCCCGACGCGGTGTGGGCGCGGACATCGCTCGTGCCCCAGAACTTCGCCTGCTGGCCCCTGCGTACCCGCGAGAACATCACCCTCGGCCAGCCCAAGACCTTCGACGACGCCCCCGTGTGGGCGGCCGTCGACGCCGTCGGCATGCGCGGGGCGATCGAGAAACTGCCCAAGCAGCTGGACACCCTGCTCGCCCGCGAACTCTACGGCGGCGCCGAGCTGTCCGGCGGGCAGTGGCAGCGGCTCGCCTGCGGCCGGGCCCTGTACCGCCAAACCCCGCTGCTGATCCTGGACGAACCGACATCGCAGATGGATCCGCGTGGCGAGCATCAGATCTTTCTGGAAGTCAAACGCATCGCCGCTGAGCGCATGACCATCGTGGTGACGCATCAGCTCGAGAACACCCGGCTCGCGGACAGGATCGTCGTCATGCAGAACGGCCGGATCATCGAGCAGGGCCGGTACGACGATCTCGTGGCCGCCGACGGCCTCTTCGCCGAGCTCGTCGCCCTGGCCAAGGACCGGTAGACCGATGCGCCGCGCCGGGAGAACTCGTACGGATGCCCTGATCATCCGCTGGAAACGGATCACTCCTGTGGGTGACCACATTATGACGATTCAGGCGATACGGTCTTGCGGGAAGATCCGGACCAGCTGCCGGACCCCGCGGCCCGCCGCCGTTCCCTCGTCGTCACACGGGCCCGACCGGAGCCCGGCACTACGTCAAGGGGGCCTCGTTGCTGCCTGAGGCATCACCATGCGCTCCGAACAGCGTCGCTCTCGATCAGCGGGGCACGGCCGTCGCGCAGGCGCAAGCCGATGCGGCCAGAGTGACATTCCTCCGGGAGACGACCAGCCGTATCGGCACCACCCTGGACCTCGGCCACATGGCCCGCGTACTGGTCACCTCGGCCGTACCGCGGTTCGCCGACTTCGCCTCCGTCCATCTGCACGACCACGTAACCGCCCAGGACGACGCCTCCGTTCCGCAGCAGCCGCCGGGCTCCGTCGTGATGCACCGCGTGGCGAGCGCGCACACCGACGACCCCGGCGCGGAAGAACTCCACGCGGAGCGGACCTTCGTCTACCAGGCCGACACGGCCATGGCCCGGTTTCTCGCGCTCGTCGAACCCATCCTCATCCCCCGGGTCGACCAGGACACCCTGCACCAGCTGCCGCAGGAGCTCGACAGCCCGGCCGCCCGGTCGGTGCTCTCCGGCTCGTCCGTCATGCTGGTGCCGCTGACCGTACGGGGCCTGGTCCTCGGCTTCATGGTGTTCGGGCGGAAACCGGAGCGGCTCGCCTTCAGCCCGGTGGACCTGGCCGCCTGCCAGGAGATGGCCGAGCAGGCGGCCCTGTCCCTGGACAACGCCCGCCTCTACAGCCATGAGGCCAGAACGTCCGCCGTGCTGCAGCGCAGCCTTCTGCCCACGCGGCCACCCCGTCTGCCCAGCGTGGAGATCGCCTACCGCTACCACCCGTGCAGCCGCACCACACAGGTCGGTGGCGACTGGCTGGACGTGATCCCGCTGCCCCGCCACCGGGTCGGCCTCGTCATCGGCGATGTGGCGGGCCACGGACTGCACGCCGCCGTGGCGATGGGCCAACTGCGCACCGCCGTCAGGACCCTCGCCACCATGGACCTTCCGCCCGCGCAGCTGTTGGCCCACCTCGATCAGCTGGCGCAACACCTCGGCCACGTCCCCCTGACCACCTGTCTGTACGCCATCTACGACCCCATCGCGGGCCGAGCCGCCTTCGCCAGCGCCGGCCATCTGCCGCCCGTCCTGCTGCGCCCCGACGGCACGGACGAACTTCTCGAGATTCCCGTCGGCGCGCCGATCGGTGTGGGGAGCACCGCCTTCGACACGCTGGACGTGGCCATCGACTCCGGCAGTCTTCTCGTCCTCTACACCGACGGCCTGGTGGAGGCGCGCGGACACGACATCGAGGAGGGGCTCCTCGCCGTGCGCTGCGGCCTCACCGCGACCCACCCGTCGCTGGACGAGGCGTGCGAGTCCCTGCTCCGGCAGCAGCACCCCATCGGCGAGCACGACGACATCGCCGTCCTCATGGCCCGCCTGCACAGCATCCCCGACGACAAGATGGCCACCTGGCGCTTTCCGCCGCAGCCCCAACAGGTGAGCGTCGCCCGGCGCCGGGTGCGCGACACCCTCACCGCATGGGGTCTGGGCCCGCTCTGTGACACCACCGAACTCCTCGCCGGCGAACTGCTCACCAACGCCATCCGCCACACCAGCCATCCGGTCGGCCTGCGGCTGGTCCACACCGACACACTCCTGTGTGAAGTCACCGGCGACCAGCAGATCACGCCCATGCTCCCGCACACCCCCGGCACTCAAGCGTCCCACTGCGCCATCACCCTGCTCCAGAAGCTCGCCACGCGATGGGGCTGCTCCGACACCGCCACCGGCAGAACCGTCTGGTTCGAAAGCAACCTGCCCGCCCCGGCGTCCCGCGCGACCGCGCGCCGGCTCTGACGCCCGAGCCCGACGCCGCTACGGAACGGGCGGCGTCAGGCTCGGGCGGAGGGGGCGGGTTCGATGACGGCCTTGATGAACCCATCGGGCCTGCGGACCGCGTCCCGGAACGCGGCGGGAATCTCGTGCAGCGGGTAGCGATGTGTCAGGAGGTCCGAGGGATCCAGCTGGCCCGAGTCGACCACCGCGATCGCGGTGCGCATGCCGCCGAGGATCGTGGGGAGATCGCGGAAGTGGGCATTGGCGATCCGGAACGCCCGCTCGTTCCAGTGCGCGAGGTCGACCGTCCGGGGCTCCCCTTGGTGGTATCCGACGATCGCGATCGTGCCACTGGTGCGGGTGACCTGGCCCGCGAGGGTGAGGGCGTCCTGGGCGCCGGTGGCCTCGTACGTCACGTCCGCGCCACCGGCCTCGGTGTCCGCCGCGACGACAGCGGCGAGCGATTCGGTGCGCAGATCCACCACCCGTGTCGCGCCCCGCTCGGCGCAGCGGGCCAGGGCGGTGGGACGGCGGCCCGCCACGATGACCGATCGCGCGCCCTTGAGAACCGAGAGACGTTGGATGAGCAGGGCCATGAAGCCGGTTCCGATGATCACCACATCGGCCCCCACCCTCGGAGCGGCGAGTTCGACGGCGTTGACGCAGCACGACAGCGGCTCCGCCACGGCCGGAAAGACGCGGCCGGGGCGGACAGGTAGGGCGTGACGCGTCTCGATGACCATGAATTCGGTGAATCCGCCGCCGGGCACCCACGCCACCACGTGATCGCCGACGCTCAGCGGACCTCCCTCGTCGCCCGGCGCGATCTCCTCGACCACACCGGCGACTTCATGACCTATCTCGACCGGATAGCGGCCTGATCTGCCGAGCCACTGATCGGCCTCCGACGCACACAGACCGCACTGGGTGACCCGGATCAGGGCCTGGCCGGTACGGACCGGCTCAAGCCGTCTGCGAATGAGATCGACCCGGCCGGGACCGGTCAACAGGGCCTGGGTGGTTGAGGTGGTCGGCGCCTTCACGGGACGACCTGCCGCTCCCGTGCACGTACGGGCGCCACCGAGCAGGTGACCGGGGCCAGACCGGCGATGATCACCGCCGCGACCGCCAGCAGACCGAGGGCGGTCGGCAGCCCGACGAGGGTCGACAGACCGCCGATGATCGGGGAGACCAGCAGCCAGCCGAGGTTTCCGGCGAAGCCGACATGGCCCATCACCCGGGCCGAGTCGGGCAGCGCCCCCGCGGCGGTGAACGCGCCGGGGAAGACCGCGCTGATCCCGGCACCCGCGACGACGAGCGCCGCCAAGGTGACCCCGGGCCGTCCGAGCAGCAGGGCGACGGTCAGCGCGGCCGCACAGCACAGGGTGCCGATCCGAATGAGGCGTACCCACCCGAGGCGATCGACCAGCCAGTCGTTGAACAGCCGGGTGACGACCGATCCCGCCGAGAAGGCCGCGTACCCGGCCGCGGCCATCGCGGCGTCCGCCCCCACATGGCGCAGATACACACCGCTCCACGACGCGGGGGCGTCCTCCACCAGAGCGGCGAGGAAGGTCATCAGCGCGAGCAGCGGCACGGTCAGCCGCCCCTTCGGACCCTGGCCGACCGGTTCCGCCGAGCCGTCCGCCGCCGTGGCCTGGTCGCTCGGCGGTGTGCGCGTCGCATCTTCCACATCCGGCTGGAGCCCGCAGGCCGCCACCGCAGACACGACGGCGAGCAGGACGGCCATGGACACGAACTGCGCCGTCAGCGGCATGTTGAGGGATGCCGTGGCGACTCCGGCCAGGCCGCCCGCGACGGCGCCGATGCTGCGGATGGCGTGCATGGAGTTGAGCACCGCGCGTCCGTACCGCTGCTGCACGGAGACCGCCTGGGCGTTCATCGCCACCGACGTACATCCGTCGGCGGCGCCGAGCAGCAGCAGCACGGCCATCAGCGACCACGCGGTATGCGCGGTCGGGACGACGCCGAGCGGCAGGCACAGCACCACGGGGGCCAGCGCGCTCACCGTACGGCTGCCGAGGCGCCGCACCAGCAGCCCGCCCGCCTGGCTGCCGGCCAGCGCGCCGAGCCCCGGGCCCGCCAGCACCAGACCCAACACGCCTGCGGACAGCGCGAGTTCATCCTGTACGGCGGGTACTCGGGCGGCCCAGGAGGCGAAGATCGCACCATGGACGAAGAAGATCGCCGACACCGCTGTCCGTGCCCGCCGCAGCGGCGTGGGCATGCGGCCGCCTCCCTCACGCACCGGACCGCTCCGTTTCCCGCCTCGGCTCCGGCACCGCCCGTCCTCGGGGGACGGTGTGCCGCAGATGATCGGCGAGGCGGAGCGTCAGCGCGACTCCCGGCAGCACCGGGCCGGCCGAGTCGAGTGCGGGGAAGAGCGCCGGGCCGGCGGCATACAGGTTCTGTGTGGCGTGGATCCGCCCGTCGGCGTCGGTGTGCGCATCGCGGGGATCATCACCCATGCGCAGGGTGCCCATCTCATGGTGGCCGCAGCCAAGGGGTTCTCGCCGCTCCGTCGGTTCCAGCAGGGCCACAGGCCGACGGCCGGCGACAGATACGAACCGCCCCGAGCGCAACACCTCGACGGGGCCGTCACCGACCAGAGTTCGCACGGCGGCATCGGCCGAGCGATCCATGGCATCCCAGGTCCGCCGATCCGCCGGCCCGGGCGACAGCCGTACATACGCCAGCTGGGCGCCGTACCGATCCCGTTCGTCGAGCAGACTCACCTCGCCGGTGCCGTCCGCTGCCATCTCCCCCACACTGGCGAGGGTGACGACGAGATGCCGCGGCGGGATACGGAGCATCCGATCCAACGCCTCCACGTCGTATCTGGGCGTTTCAGTGTAGAGCCGCCGGGCGGCCTCCTCGGGCAACGACCCGACTGCGTACGCGGTGATCTGGTGGTGGAAGCGCGTATCGGGCCCCGACGGGCGCCGACACCCGCCACGCATATGCAGCGCGGCGGCGCCCCACTCCCGCCCGGGCCCCGGGCGGGGGTCGAAGGGGAAGGGAATGCGCACCGTGAGGTTGGATCGCAGATGGGTGGTCAGGTGGTGCGCGCGGTGTGCGGTGTGCGGCAGGCCGTCGGCGCCGAGTACGAGCCGGGCGTTCTCGATGGTGCCCACCGCGAGAACGACCCGGGCGCGATCGGGCACCCGCAGCCTCCCTCGGCTGGTGTCGATCGCCGTGATCCTGCCACCACTCGCCTGGAGCCCGACGACATGGCAGTCGGTGAGCAGTTCCAGGTCGCCGGTGCCGTCGCCGAGCCGTTCGGTCAGCAGCGGCGCCGAACTGAACCGCACCAGCCGCGGCGATCCCCCGTCCGCGTCCTCGACGGCGTCGATCGCCAGGGGCATGTTCAGCCGTGACACACAGCTGTACCGGTGGCTGCCACCGACGTCAGGTGCGTACGGCGGAGCGGGGAGTTCGTTCGGCCGGACCAGTCCCGGCAGATGGTTCCCGGCCAGCGCGCCGAGCAGCCGCCCCCGCAGTCGGCGGTTGAGCTCGCCGTCGAAGTGCGGTGCGGTGCGCGGGAGGCCCAGCAGGTTCGCCGCAGCGGGCAGGTAGCGGTCGGTGAGTTCGGCCCTCACGCGGGCCGGCCAGCGGTCCCTGATGCCGTCCTGGTCGAGCACCGGCCATACGCAGTAGGCGCCCCAGAACAACGACCGTCCGCCGACCCCGTAGGCAAGGCCGTGGTACGGCAGAGGGGAACGCCACGGCACTCGCCATCGGCCGTTCCCCGCGGGCGGGGCATCGGCCACCGCGTCGGGCGGGGACGGCGGCGGCACGGTCTCCGTGGCCAACGGGGCGTTCTGCACATGCTCGGTCCGCTCCAGCCGACCGGACTCCAGCAGCAGCGTGGGCACGCTGCCACCACCCCGGCCGAGCTGCCAGGCGAGAACCGAGCCGAATGTGCCTGCCCCGATGATGATGACTTCTGGTTCCTGACGCGGTGCCAGCCGGGCGCCGGGCGCGCTCACCGACTGACCGCCGTGGGGGCGCCGCACAGGTCGAGATAGAGCGACGCGTGGTCGCGGAACTCGCGTTCCGCGAGATAGCGCGGCGCACAGTGGTCATGTGCGGCCCGTCCCAGTCTGTCGCGCAGCGCCTCGTCGCCGAGCAGCCGCCCGACCTGTCGGCCGAACGCCGCGAGATCGGTGGGGTCGTCCACCAGAAGGCCGGTCACACCGTGTGTCACCTGGGCGCGGATGCCTCCGACCGCGCTCGCCACCAGCGGGCGCCCCTTCCACATCGCCTCGGCCACCGCCAGCCCGAACCCTTCTTCCAGACTCTTTTGGACGACGACCGTCGCGTAGCGCTGCAACGCGTTGACGATCAGGGCATTGGCCCGTAGTTCGGCGGTGTCGTCGGCGAGCCCCAGGCCGACGAGGTGAACACGTCGGCGTACATCGGCCGGGAGCGCCGCGCGGTCCCGCAGGACCGCGTCGAACACGGCCATGTTCTCCGGGTCGTCCGCGACATCGGCCGGGTCGGGACCGGCCAGGATCAAATGCGCGCGGGTGGCGGGATCGATGTGGCGGATGAAGGAGGTCAGGGTGCCCGCCATGTCCTTCAGCGGGTCCCACCTGGCCAGTTGCAGTACGGTCGGAGCGCCGGGCGGCACCGGCTCGTCCTGCCACACCGTGACGCGTCGGCCCGCGTATGCCGCTACCTCTTCGCCCAGGTTGGTGGGGCCGGGCGAGCCGAGCAGCCCGACGGTTGCCAGCACGCCGCGCACCTCCGCCTCCCCCATGGGCCGGCACTTGTCCGACACGTCGTCGATGGCCGGTGCGATGATCGCCACCCGCTGCGGGTCGAGGCCCGGCGGAACGTAGTCCGGCAGGGAGAAGACGCAGCGCAGCGGCTCCTTCAGGAAGGGCCTCAGGAACGTCCAGGCGACGGTCACCTCAGGGCCCGGGAACGAGGTGCCGATATGGCTCCGCCAGGCCACCCGCATGCCCGCTCGCCGCAGCGCCGGCGCCATCCCGAGAGTCTGCGGATCATGCAGCAGTACGAGGTCGCCGGGGGTCATCTGGGTAAGCGCCCGGGCGGCGGCCTCCCCTGTCGTGCGCTCGTACGCCGCGAACTCACCCTCGCCCATCGGCCGTCCATGGCCGGGGCTGCCGTGGAAGAGGTGATGCAACTGCTTGGTGATGCCGAAGAACTCCTGGTCCCCGTTCATGACCAGCCAGCGGGCGCGCATCCCCGCCTCCGCGTGCCGGGACATCGCGGAGCGCAGCAGCTCGGCGACCCCGCCACCGACCGCGGTGGTGTTGATGTGCCAGATGGTGCGGCCGTCGAGGGCGTCCAGCGCCGCCCCGACAACCCCGCCCTGGGTGGCCCGTGTGTCTCGTGGAGTCGGCACCTCCACGGTGGTGATCTCAGCCATCGATACACACCGCCGATCCGGCGAAGTCGAGGTCCACGGCGACGGCCCCGCGCCGATAGCGCCAGTGGCCGTCCTCGGCGGGCAGTGGTCTGTACGATCCGGTGAGCCGCTTCTTGAGCGCGATGAGCCTGCGGGTCTCGTTCAGCACCGAGTCGGGGTCCGTCATCTGATCGGCGACGTTGCGCTCCGTGTCACCGAGCGGCAGCCAGGGCTCCCCGGTGGTGAATCCGCCCAGGTGTCCCCGTTGCCACGGCATGGGCGTACGGCTGGCGTCGCGCGGCCACGGCGCCGAGTCACGCAGCCGTGCGACCGGGACGACGGTGTCCTCCATCCCGATCTCATCGCCCTGGAACAGCACACATGCGCCCGGCAGGGTCAGCAGCATCGCCAGGGCGAGGCGGGTCTTACGGTCGTCGCCGTCACACCATCTGGTGGGAAAACGCGACAGATCGTGGTTCGAGGCGAGCCACACGGGAGTGTCGCCGGGGCCCAGTGTCTCCAGCCAGGTCTCCGCACACGAGCGCAGGGCGTCGGCGTCGAAGTCCGAGAAGATGAGCTGGAAGTACTGCGGCAGTTGCAGCTCGTCGCCCTTGCCGTAGTAGGCCACCAGGTCGGCCGGTTCTGGCACCCAGGTGGCTCCCATCAGCAGCCGCGGCGGGTCATATCGGTCGGCTACCGCCCGCCATCGCCGTAGGACATCGTGGACTTCGGGCTGATGGGCGCTGTGGACGGGCCGCTGTCCGCGGTTGAGGTCCCACATGTGGTCGCCTTTGCGCGCGACAGGATTGTCGCGCAGCTGACGGTCCTTCAATATCACGTAGCAGGCGTCTATCCGGAAGCCTGCGACACCCTTGTCGAACCAGAAGGCGAGAATGTCATCAAACTGGGCCCGCACATCGTCGTTCCACCAATTCAGATCGGGCTGCTGCGGCAGATAGCTGTGCAGGTAGTAGGAGCCTTCGGCCTCGTCGTACGACCACGCCGGGATATGAAGTGAACTGACCCAGTTGTTGGGGCGATCGGCCCAGACATAGTAGGAGCGCCTGGTGCGCGGGGATGTGAACCATGGGTGGTCGATGCTGGTGTGGTTGGGCACCAGGTCGAGCAGCACCCGGATGCCTCGGCTTTCGGCCTCCGCGATGAGCCGGTCGAAATCCTCCATGGTGCCGAGCGATGGCTCGATGGCCCGGTAGTGGGTGACGTCGTAACCGTGGTCATGGTTGGAAGAAGCGGTCACGGGGGTGCACCAGACGGCGTCCACTCCGAGCCAGGAAAGGTAGTCCAGACGAGACACGATGCCGGGAATGTCGCCCACGCCATCGCCGTCGGAGTCCGCGAATGAGCGTACGTACAACTGGTAGATCACCGCGTTCTGCCACCATTCCGGATCCCCCAACGTTCGACCTCCCAGGTGTGTGTCATGCTCCTGTCACTTACGGGCTACCCCAGGACACACACCCGCCGAACACCGGTTTCGGCCAGATCTTCGGAGTCAGGACGTGGTGAAATGGGCGCGGATGGCGGCGGCGCCGGATTCGGTGAGCCAGTCGGTGAGGGTGCGCAGTCCGGGGTGAATGACGCGTAGTGCCTCGATATCGGCGTGCCAGCGGTGACCGGCCTCCCAGCGCTTTTTGGTCTCGGCGATTTCCGGGCCGAGCGCGGCGGCCTCGCCGTCGGTGAGCTGTTCGTACCGGATCGGAGCGCCGGTGGCCTCGGCGATCGCGGCAGCGGCCTCGACCGGCGTCGGCTCGTCGCCGGCCAGTTCCAGGGTGCGGCCGGCGAATCGGGCCGGGTCCGCGAACGCGAGGGCGGCGAACTCGGCGATGTCCTCCAGCGCGATGATCTGCATGGGCTCGTGCGGCGGGAAAAGGTGCCGGTGTACGCCGTGGGAAATGCCGTCGATACCGATCCTCCCGACGCCGAGATAGTTGGTCATAAACCGGACGGGGCGCAATACGGTGGGCAGTGCGATGTGGTCGCGCAGATACTCCTCGATCATCGTTTTCCCCTCAGAACCCCGCGAAGCAGCCGATGCCGAGGCAACGGTGCTGAACACGATCTGCTCGATCCCCGCAGCGGCCGCGGCGTCGATCAGCCGCCTGCCGCGGGCCGCTTCGAGCTCCGTTTCGGGACCGGTCGGTCCGTAGGACACGGGCGGTATGCCGAACACGGCGGAGGCGCCGTCGAGCGCGGGCCGCAGACTGGCCGGGTCGTCGAAGTCACCGCGCATGAGTTGGGCGCCCGCGGCGGCCAAGTCGGCAGCGGCGGGCGCGGTCAGGTCGCGCACCAGGGCTCGTACCGGCCACCCTCCGGCCAGCAACCTCCGGGCGGTGGCGCCGCCCTGTTTACCGGTGGCGCCGGTGACGAGGATCGGGGCGTCGGGGTTGGCCGGTGTCGTGGTGGTCATGGTGGCCTTTCCGGAGAAGGTGGAGGATGCTGAACGTCATCCGGGATGCTCCACCCGTTTCGACCCCGCGGACAAGGATTTCGTGACATGACAGCAGCACCGGACACAACAGCGGCGCCGGGTGCGGCAACCGCCGGGCGCGCGGATGCCCGCCGCAACCGAGCGCTCGTACTGAGCACGGCGATGCGCGTATTCGCCGAGGAGGGGCTGGAAGTGTCACTCGGCCGGATCGCGCAGCGCGCCGGGGTCGGCGCCGGGACCGTCTACCGGCACTTCCCGACCAAGGAGATCCTGATCGAGGCGGTACTCGCCGAACACGTCGAGGGTTTGGTGGCCGCCGCCGACCGGTGGTCCGCCCGCGCCGCGCCCGGTGACGCGCTGTTCGGGTTTCTGCTCGAAGTGGCCGAGAAGTCGATGGGCCGCCGCCACTTCTGTGATGCGCTCACCGCCGACCAGAGCTGGCCGCGCGCCGTGCTGGCCGCCGCGGGACAGCGGTTCCACCAGGCGCTTGAGCACCTGCTGCGCGACGCGAAACAGGCCGGTGCGATACGCCCCGACGTACGGGCCGACGATCTGTCGGCGTTGGCCATGGGCGGTGTCGCAGTGCGTTCGGCACACCGGGACCCGGCACGCGGCACCTGGCTGGTGCGGATACTGCTCGACGGATTGCGTACCCACCCCGTCACGAAAGCCGACCCCTTCCGTGACCCGTCCGCCCTCCCCCGTCACGAAACCAGCGCCCTGAAGTACTGCGTGGAATGCGGTGCGACGCTGCGTGTCCACGCCACCGGACGGCCGGCCCGCTACTGCGGCCCGACCTGCCGCCAGCGCGCCCACCGGCGCCGTCCCGCCGTTTGACCCCGCCATCACTCTGTGAGTTTCTGTGAGTTGCCGCCGGGCCGGCCGCCGTGACCTGGCGGTTTCCGCCGGACGGGCCTCCCGGTTCCCATGGCGCACCCAGACTCGTGCACATCCGGCCCAGAAGAGCGGATCACTGTGAGGTGGTGCGCGCGGCGACCGCGCGCACCACGCACACCATCGGCTCTGGAGTCATGATGATCGAAGTCTGCGGACTCACCAAGCGCTACGGGGAGGTCCTGGCCGTGGACGGCCTGACGTTCGCCGTCCGCCCAGGGGAAGTGACCGGGTTCCTCGGTCCCAACGGTGCCGGGAAGTCGACCACACTGCGGATGATCCTGGGTCTGGACGCCGCCAGTTCGGGGACCGCCACGGTCGGCGGGCGCCCGTATTCCGCGCAGCCGGCACCGCTGAAGGCCGTCGGTGCGCTGTTGGACGCGGGCGCGGTGCTGCCCAGCCGTACGGCCTACCATCATCTACTGGCGCTGGCGGCCGGCAACGGGATTCCGCGTAGCCGGGTTGCGGCGGTGCTGGCGGAGGTCGGGCTCGAGAGCGTGGCTCGCCGCCGAGATCGGTGCGCTGGCCGCGGTCGGCGGAGTGGAGTTGCACGAGCTGACGCCCCGGCAGCCGTCGCTGGAGCGGGCCTTCATGGATCTGACCCGCGATGCCCTCGAGTATCACGCGGAGAACGCAGAAAACTCAGAGAACTCAGCGATGGAGACGAGCCGATGAGCGGGAGTGTCGCGGACACCTGGACGGCCGTAGGGGACGAGTTGACGCCGGAGGCGCCGCGCGGGCGCCGGAAGCCTCCGGCACCGGCCGGCCGGGCGACGTTCCCGCACTGCCTGCGCGCCGAGTGGATCAAGATCCGTACCATGCGGTCGACCGGCTTCGTCATCCTCGGCACCCTGGCGTTCTGTGTGGGCCTGGCCTCCCTCAACGGCACATCCGCCGGGGGCGACTACGCGAGCATGACGGCCGCCGACCGGGCCGCCTTCGACCCGCTGGCCACCAGCCTGCGCGGTTATCTGGTGGCGCAGATCGCCCTCGGCCTGCTGGGCGGTCTGGTGATCACCTCCGAGTACGGTGCCCGCACGATCGTCAGCACGCTGACCGCCGTACCGCACCGGGCCCGGGTGCTGGCCGCCAAGGCCGCGGTCCTGATCGTGGTCGCGCTGCCGGTCGGGCTGCTGGTGTCGCTCAGCGGCTTTCTCGTCGGGCAGGCGGCGCTGGCGGGTGCGCACGCCCCGCACCTCGGTCTGTCCGATCCTCAGGCGCTGCGCGGGATTTGGGGCGGTGGGCTCTATCTCACACTCGCCGCCCTGTTCGGGCTCGCGATCGGCACGGTGATCCGTAGTACGACGGCGACGGTGACGACCCTGTTCGGCACCATGCTGATCGTGCAGGCGTTCGCGCCGGCCCTGCCCGGTGCGGTCGACGACTGGGTGGAGAAGTACTGGCCGTCCATCGCGGGCGGACAGATCATCACCGGCTACCGTGATCCGGCGCTGCTGGCTCCCTGGTCCGGGCTCGGCGTCATGGCGGGGTGTGTCGCGGCCCTGCTGACGGTGGCGTTCATCGTCTTCCGCAAGCGCGACGCATAGCGGGCCGGGAGAATGAACCAGCGGAACGATCGGGTGGGGACGGGACGGATGACGGCTTCGGAACGGCTACTGGTGGTGGAGGACGAGCCGACGGTGCGCGAACTGCTGTCCGCGAGCCTGCGGCTGGCCGGATTCGCCGTGGCGCCGGTCGCGACCGGCACGCAGGCGCTGGCCTCGGTGCGCGAGCAGCGTCCCGACTTGATCGTGCTGGATGTGATGCTGCCCGACTTCGACGGCTTCGAGGTCGTCCGCAGGCTGCGCGGGCAGCATCCCACCGCGGCGGCGGGGCATCCGCCGGTGCTGTTCCTCACCGCCCGCGATGCGCCCGAGGACCGGATCAGCGGGCTCAGGGCGGGCGGTGACGACTATGTCACCAAGCCCTTCAACCTGGACGAGCTGGTTCTGCGCATCCGGGCCATTCTGCGCCGCACCAGTGGCCGACAGGCCGACGGGCGGTTGATCGTCGGCCGTCTGGAGCTGGACCCCGACAGCCATCAGGTGACCCGGGACGGGCGCCCCGTGCAGCTCTCCCCGACCGAGTTCAGCCTGCTGCGCGTGCTGATGGAGAACGCCGGGCAGGTGCTGTCGAAGTCCCAGCTCCTGGAGCTGGTCTGGCAGTACGACTTCGGAGGCGACGACAGCATCGTCGCCTCCTACATCAGCTATCTGCGGCGCAAAGTGGACCTGGACGAGCCGAAGATGATCCATACGGTGCGCGGCACCGGCTATGTGCTCCGCAGGCCCCGGCAGTGAACAAGAGCCCCCTGCGCGACAGCCGCTTCTCACTGCGCGGTCGGTTCTCGCTGCGCGGCCGCTTCTCGCTGCGCGGCCGGCTGCTGGCGATCTCCCTGCTGCTGCTCGTGGTCGCCCTGCTCGGCAGCAACGCCCTGGTCGTCGCCCTGCTCCAGCGGGACCTGGTGCATCAGCTGGACGACCGGCTCCGCGCCGCCGCCACGGTCACCGCGCGCCTGGCCGATCCGTCCGGCGCGGCGGGCGACCAGGCACCGCAGCTGCGCTCCACCGTGGAGCAGCACCTGACCGGTGATGTCTATCTCGCCGATCTCGGCTCGAACGGCCGCGTGCGGCGGGTCATCCGGCCGGCCGCGCACAGCGCTCCCGAGCTGCCCCCGCTCGGCGCCGCGGCCGTCCGCGAACGCGACCTCCGCCCCTTCGAAGCCCCGGCCGTCGACGGCGACGAATCCTGGCGGGTGATCGCCGTACCGCTCGACCCGACGGAGGGAGCGCCCACGGGGCCGAAGGCGCGGGCCGCCGACGCCCACAGCATCGTCGTCGCAAGCTCGCTCGCCGAGGTCGACTCGACGATCACGCAGCTCGGCGCCCGGATGTTGGTGATCGACTCCCTGGTGCTCGCTCTGCTCGCCGTGGTCGGGTGGTTCGCCGTGCGCGGCGGGCTGCGTCCGCTGCGCCGTATCGAGACCACCGCGGCGGCCATCGCGGACGGCGACCTGTCCAGCCGGGTCCCCGAGCTGGCCGCCTCCCGTACCGAACTCGGCCGGCTGGCCACGGCGCTCAACGGGATGCTGGACCGGATCGAGGCGAGTGACGCCGCGCGAGCCGCCGCCGCCGAGCTCATGCGCCGCTTTATCGCGGACGCCAGCCATGAGCTGCGTACCCCCCTCTTCGGCATCAAGGGGTTCACCGAGCTGTACCGGATGGGCGGCATGCCCGAGCGCACCGATGTCGACGCCGCGATGAACCGCATCGAACGGGAAGCGGCTCGGCTGGTCCGGCTGGTCGAAGACCTGCTGCTGCTCGCCCGCCTCGATGAGCACGCCGCCGCCGCGGACCTCCCGCTCCGGCCCACCCCCATGGATCTGCGCACCCTGGCCGCCGACGCCCTGCACGACCTCCGCGCGCTCGATCCGCTCCGCCCCGTCACCCTCACCGGCCCCGGCGGCGGCCCGCCGGGGGGCGCGCCGGTGCTCGGCGACGAGGCGAGACTGCGGCAGGTGACCACCAACCTCGTCGGCAACGCGGTGGCCCACACGCCACCCGGCACCCCGGTCCGGATCGGTGTCGGCGCCGAGGACGGCCTGGCGGTTCTGGAGCTGCGGGACGAGGGTCCGGGAATGTCCCAGGAGCAGGCCGCCCGTGTCTTCGACCGCTTCTACCGCGCGGACGGCGCCCGCGGCCGCACCGAGAGCGGAGGCGCGGGTCTCGGTCTCGCGATCGTCGACTCCCTGGTGACGGCCCACCACGGCCGGGTGGAGGTCCACACGGCCCCGGGCGAGGGCGCCACCTTCCGCGTACTCCTTCCCCTGCACGGCTGAGCGCCCGAGGCAGCGGCCCGCAGTACGAGTCACCGCCGCCGGGCGAACCGGCCGACGGCGGCCTATCCGAACACTCCGGCAACGTTTGGCGGCGCGCCGGAGTCCAGCCGGAGCTCCCGGCCCTGCCAGCGCTTTCTCAGCCACCGGTCGTGACTGGCCACGACGATCGCGCCGGGTCCGGACCCCAGGGCGTCCTCCAACTCGTCGCACAGCCGCGGCGAGAGGTGGTTGGTGGGCTCGTCGAGCAGCAGCAGCGCGGGCGGGCGCGCGACCAGCAGCGCCAGCGCGAGGCGGCGCCGCTGACCGACCGACAGCTGGCCGACCGCCTTGTCCAGGTCGGCCGTGTGCATCAGGCCCAATGAGTCCAGCGGGACGGCCTGCGCCCGTTCGGCGCCGAGGAAGAGTTCGTAGGATTCCCGGACCGTACGCTCCGGCCGGTCGAATACGGTGTCCTGGGCCAGCAGCCCCACCGTCAGCCCGCGCCGCCGCCGTACCTCGCCCTGTACGGCGAGCCGCCCGGCGAGCACGCCCAACAGCGTGGACTTCCCCGCTCCGTTGCCGCCCGTGACGAGCAGCCGGTCCGTCGCCACCACATCGAGACGCCCGACGGCCAAGCGGCCCGGGACCCGCGCGTCGCGCAGCGCCACCAAGGTGCCGTCCGCCGACTCCTTCGCGAGCGCGGTGTGCTGGAACCGCAGGGGCGGTGGCGGCGCGCCGACCTGTGTGCGCTCCAGTTCCTCCAGTCTGCGGGTGGCGTTGCGCACCCGGCGTGAGATCTGGTGCTGCACCCGGCCGGCGCGGTGGCCGTAGCCCATCTTCTCGTTGTCCCTGCGCCCGCGGTTCGGGGCGAAGGTGTGGGCGGTGACACCGGCCGTGTGCCGCAGCGCCTCGAGTTCCTGCTGCTCCTCGGCGTGGCGCCGCTCCCAGCGTTCCCGCTCGGCGTGCTTCTCCGACAGGTAGGCGCTGTAGTTGCCGCCGTAGCGGACCGGGCCGGCCACGGCCGGGTCGAGGTCGATCAGGTCGGTGCAGACGGCGTCGAGAAAGGCACGGTCATGGCCGGCCAGCAGCACAACGCCGGGCAGACCGCGTACCTGCTCCTCCAGGAAGGTGGCGGCGCCGTCGTCGAGGTGGTTGGTCGGCTCGTCCAGCAGCAGCGCCGAGGGCCGTCGGACCAGCAGGGCGGCCAGCGCGAGCCGGCCGCGCTGACCGCCGGAGAGCGACCCGAGGGCGCGATCCTGCCCGACCGTACCGAGGCCGACCGCGCCGAGGCCGAGCCCGTCCAGGACGAGCGCGGCCCGCCGGTCGGCGTCCCACGCCTCACGCTCCTCGGCCCGCTCCAGCCGCCCGCCGTACGCCTCCAGCAACGCCGCGTAGCCGGGGGCGTCCTGTGGTGTTCGGGCGAGCTCGTCGGAGAGGCGTTCCAGCGCGACGAGGTCCTCGCGCGTCTCGCGCAGGGCGTCGTCCATGACGTCGGCGATGGTCGCCTCGGCGTCGAACGGCATCTCCTGCTGGAGGAAGCCCAGATCGGCCGGGCGCTCGACCCGCCCGGCATCGGGTTCGTCCACCCCGGCGAGCAGGCGCAGCAAAGTCGACTTGCCGACACCGTTCTCCCCGATCAGCCCGATGCGGTGTCCGGGGGAGGCGACGAGGGAGACGCCGTCGAGCACCCGTCTGCTGCCGAGGGTGCGGACGAGGTCATGGGCGAGCAGGGGTGATTGGGGCATGGTGGTCCGTCCCAGGTGATGGTTGTTCGGCCCGCGGGGTGGCACACCTCGGCGCGGGCCCGGTCGGCGCGGGCCGACCCGCTACCGCTGGGGCGTGCCCGTCTCGGTGAGCTCGCCGTCGGCCAGCCGGAGCCACCGGTCGACGCCGATCTCCGCGAGGAACCGCTCGTCATGGCTGACCACCACGAAAGCCCCCTGGTAGGAGCCGAGGGCGCTCTCCAGCTGCGCCGCGCTCACCAGGTCCAAGTTGTTCGTCGGCTCGTCCAGGAGCAGCAGCTGGGGGGCCGGTTCGGCGCACAGGACACAGGCCAGGGTGGCGCGGAGCAGTTCGCCGCCGGAGAGGACCGCGACCGGCAGATGTGCCCGGGCACCGCGGAAGAGGAAGCGGGCGAGCAGGTTCATCCGCTCGGCCTGTGGCCGCTGAGGGGCGAAGGCCGCGAAGTTCTCCGCGACCGTACGGCTGCGGTCCAGCACGTCCAGCCGCTGCGAGAGATAGGCGATCCGCCCGTCGGCGCGCTTGATCTCGCCGCTGTCCATCGTCAGATCGCCGTTGATCAGCCGGAGCAGTGTGCTCTTGCCCGCTCCGTTGGTCCCGGTGAGCGCGATACGTTCGGGCCCACGGATCGTCAGATCGACGCCCTTGCCGGCGAACACGGGCCGCTCGTCGTGGCGGACCTGCATGGCCTCGCCGAGGAAGAGGTTGCGCCCGGCGGGCACATCGGTGTCCGGCAGGTCCAGGGTGATGCGCTGTTCGTCGCGCAGCGCACGCCCCGCCTCGTCCACCCGGGACTTGGCCTCGCCGACCCGGGACGCGTGCATCTGCCCCGCCCGCCCCGCGGACTCCTGGGCTCCGCGCTTCATGTTGCCGGCGAAGATACGGGGCAGTCCGGCGCTCTTGAGGTTGCGGGCGGCGTTGCCGGCGCGGCGCTCGGCGCGTTCACGGGCCTGCTGCATCTCCCGCTTCTCCCGCTTGAGCTCCTGTTCGGCGTTGCGCAGGTTCTTCTCGGCGACGCCCTGCTCGGCCCGCACCGCCTCCTCGTACGCGGTGAAGTTGCCGCCGTGGAAACGCAGTTCATCGCTGCCGAGTTCGGCGATGCGCTCCATGCGGTCGAGCAGGGCCCGGTCGTGGCTGACGAGCAGCAGACAGCCGTTGAAGTCCTCCAGCACGTCGTAGAGCTTGTGGCGCGCGTCGAGGTCGAGGTTGTTGGTGGGCTCGTCGAGCAGCAGCACATCGGGCCGCTTGAGCAGCTGGGCCGCGAGCCCGAGGGAGACCACCTGACCGCCGCTGAGCGTGCCGAGCCGCCGGTCCAGGGTGAGGTCGGTCAGGCCCAGGCGGTCGAGCTGGGCGCGGGTGCGCTCCTCGATGTCCCAGTCGTCGCCGATGGTCGTGAAGTGTTTCTCGTCGACGTCGCCGGACTCGACGGCGTCGATGGCCCGGATCACCGCGGCCACGCCCAGCACCTCGGCCACCGTGAGTTCGCCGGTGAGGGGGAGGCTCTGGGACAGATAGCCGAGGGTGCCTTGCACCGAGACGGAGCCGGCGCCGGGCCGCAGCTCGCCGGCGATCAGCTTGAGCAGGGTGCTCTTGCCGGAGCCGTTCGGAGCGACCAGCCCCGTACGGCCGGTGCCCACGGTCAGGGACAGGTCCTGGAAGACGGGTGTGTCGTCAGGCCAGGCGAAGGAGACGTTCGAGCAGACGATGGCAGCATCGGACATGGGGTGACCTCGTGCGATGTGAGAGGGGGAGGAAAGAGACCTCTGCCCCGGGCAGACAGGCAGACAGAAAAAGGGAACGACTGCGAGACCACATCAGCGGTGCTCCTGTGCACCAGCCGGTGGCCGCTCACATCCGGGGATCACCCGCAGATGTCGTCGTCACCCACCATGTCGACCGCTCCTCGATACACGAATACGTCCGCACCACCGTAACAGCAGGCTCGCGGCGGTCCGAATGCTTTATCGGATCACCCGGTGCTGGTCCACCGGATGCGCAATCTTCCGCAAGAGCCGCCATAAGCCGCCGCGATAAGGGAGTTGTCCTTACCCTGACGTGGGCCTCGCCTGGTCGGCAGGTCCGTGGGTGACCGGGGGCGGCTGATCGCCACCGGTCGATCAGCGAGGGGGATATGGAAATGAACCTGCGGCAATCGCGTCTCAGACGCTCGGCGCACTCCGCGGCGCTGGTCGCGGCCACATTCACGCTCGCCTCGGGCGTGGCCGTAACACTGCCGTCGGCCACCGCCCACGCGGCCGACGCCACCGAGGTGGCCATCCCGTCGCCCGATGCCTACGCGGATCGGGCCGAGACGCTGCTGTCCACCGGCGACACCGGTGTGCTGCACCAGGAGCAGGGCTCCACGAGCTATCTGTGGACCAACACCTACAACCGCCAGACCGTTCCCGTGAAGGCGCTGGACGGTGTGGAACGGGAGTCGATCTTCTCCAGCCACGATCAGTCCAACCGGGTCGCCTACGCCACCACCGCCGCGGACGGCGCGACCACGATCACTCTGCTCAACGTCGACCAGAACACCAAGTCCACCCTGCGACTGCCGGACGGCTACGCACACCCCCAGGTGTACGGCGGGTTCGTCCTCGCCACCCGGACTCTGGAGGACGGCACATACGAACTGCGGGTGCTGCGGGCCCGCGCCGGGGACACCCCCTACGACGTGCAGGTGCAGCTGCCCGCGGACGCCACCGCCGAGTCCGAGCCGGTGGTGCTCGGCGGCGAGAGCACCTCGCTCCTCATCCGCTACCGCACCGGCTCCACCCACGGCTACGGCATCCTCAACGGCATCACCGGCGCGGTCGCGCCGCTGCCGGTCACCGGTGAGGCGAGCAGCTTCCGCCTCACGCGCGACACGGTGACATGGTTCAGCCGCCAGGACGAGCAGGGGGTGCGTGTGCTGCCGCGCGACGGCAGCACGACGACGCCGCGGGTCGTCCCGCTCACACCGCGGTCCGCCGACAGCGAGATCACCGCCTACACGGTGGGCCGGAACGTGCTGTGGCACGAGGGTGACCGCGGACCGCTGCGGCTGACGCCGATCGACGGGGCGGAGACCTCGCGCGTCCTGCTCGCCGATGTCGAACAAGGTCTGCAGGGGGCCAACAGCACGCTCACCGCCCTGGGCCGCGACGCGGACGGCACGCGGGCCATCCACCGGTTCACGGTGGACGGCAGCGGGCTCGTATTCGATCAGCAGTTGCGCGTGGTGGCGCCGGTCACGGTGGCGTACGGCTCGATCCAGGCGCTCGGCCTGGACCGGGGCACCGTCCGCTACGTCAACGCACTGCAGCAGACACAGCGGCTGCACGGCAAGGACATCGGCGCCTCGCTGGACCCGTCCGCCGGGGACGATCTGCCCGTCCACGGCGACTCCGCACCGGGGCGGTTCGCCGACGGCGGCGACGAGGGCCTGGCCCGGCTGGTGGCGGACCCGGACAACGGCGGCACGGACGTACTGGTGACGGGTGACGACCCGGACCAGCCGGTCGACCGGCTCCCGCTGCCCGCCGCGGACGGCCGCATCCTGGACGTCTCCCCCGAGTACGTCCTCTACGAGTCGCAGGGCCCGTACAAGCGGCAGTACGTCATCGACATCGTCCGCGACCGGATCGTCAAGGAACAGGCCCCGCAGGCCGCGGCCCTGGACTACGCCACCCTCTGGACGCCGTCCCCGGACCGGCCCGGCACCGTGATCGCCACCGATCTGCGTACCGGGAAGCAGACCGACACCGTGACGCTCGGCGCCTCCTGCACACCCGAGGAGCTGCAGAGCAACGGCACGCTTCTCTACTGGAGTTGCCCCGAACAGGGCGAGGCAGGTGTCCAGGACCCGGCCTCCGGGCTGACCTACCCCGCCCCGGCCGACGAAGTCCTCCTCGGCGACGGCTTCCTCGCCGGCCACAACTCTGTCGACGGCGCACTCACCCTGACCGGCCTCAACGAGGACGGCACCACCACCGATCTGGGCTCCGTCCTCGCGCTGAAGCCCACCTCCGCCGCCGACAGCCGAGGCATCACCTGGGCGGTGGACCGCCGCGCGGGCAAGCTCGCCTATGTCGACCGGGCGGAAACCGTGCACATCTTCGCGCCCCAGCACGGCGTCTCCGCGCTTTCCGTCCCGGACCGCAGCGTCCCCGCCACCTGGGACCGCGGCGAGGAGACCGCCGCCTGGAACGCCCAGTGGTGGCTGTCCAAGCCGGCCGCGTCCTGGAAGCTGACGCTGCACAACGACGACACCGACACCGAGGTGCACACCTGGAGCGGCGAGTCGACCGCGAGCACCGTCAACGCCTCCTGGGACGGCACCACCACCGACGGCGCCACCACCCCCGAAGGCGCCTACACCTGGACCCTCACCGCCACTCCGGCGGACGGTCAGGGTGACCCCGTCAGCGTGTCCGGGGCACTCACGGTCACCGGTTCATGAGGCCGGGCGACTCACCCGGCATGAAATCCTGACGCCCTACATCACCGAAGTTTCGGTCGGCGGAGCGCGGCAAGCGCCGCGCTCCGCCTCCCCGCACTCGGTGGCGGGGTCAGCCGGCGGCGTCCGACAGTTCCTCGTACAGCCCTTCCAGCGCGATGCGGTCGTCGTCCGTACCTGTGTGTGGCGCGCTGAACCAGCGTGCGTAGTCGACGATCTCGGCAAGCCGCCAGTCGAGCGCGAACAGTTCGGCCATCGCGGGGTCGGCGGCCAAACCGCCGCTCTCGTCCGTATCGAGCAGATCGGCGTAGTCCCGCTCGCGCGGCGCGAGAGCCAGCGACTCCCAGTCGACAAGCTTGAGACCGCCCGGCAACCACGACCTGATTGTCGTTGTGCGGCTCGCCATGGGTCGGCACCCAGACATCCCGGCGGGTGTCCGCGATGTCCGCCAGTTCCAGATAGCGGCTGGTCCAGCGCTTGACCTCGGCATGGTGTGCGGCCAGCGCGCCCCGGGCCCGCTCCGCCAGCGGGCCGGACGTCCAGGGCCGGGCGGTACGAGCCCGCAACTCATCCGCGAACACGGCACCCTCTGTCCAGTTCAACGATGCTCAGCTGTCCGGGTTACGGGCACTCGGAGAATTACGGGGCAGCTCTTCAGAAGCAGGTGGACCACAGTCACACGAGTTTCCGCCGCCCACATGGCGCGGTCACCGCCCACGTGGCGCGTCAGGTCACCAGGCCTTGGCGGTAGGCATAGACCACCGCTTGGACGCGGTCGCGGAGATCGAGTTTGGTGAGGATGCGCGACACGAAGGTTTTCACGGTCTCGTGGCTTATCTGAAGGACCGCGGCGATCTCACTGTTGGAGAAGCCGTCCGCGATGAGGCGCAGGACCTCAAGCTCGCGCGGGGTCAGCGGGATATCGCGCGAAGTGTCCTCGGCGGGCCGGATCCGGGCGGCGTACGTGCCCACGAGCCGGCGCGTCACCTCGGGGTCCAGCAGCGCCGCGCCGGTGGCCACGGTCCGGATCCCGTGCAGCAGTTGGGACGGCGGGGCTTCCTTGAGCAGGAATCCGCTCGCCCCCGCACGCAGCGCCTCGTACACGTACTTGTCCAGGTTGAACGTCGTCACCACGAGCACCTTGACGGGATGCGGCACCCCGGCGCCGGCCAGCAGACGGGTGGCCTCGATACCGTCGAGCACCGGCATGCGTACATCCATCACCACGACCTCCGGGCGCAGCCGGCCGGCGAGGTCGACCGCGGCCTGCCCGTCCGCGCATGCGCCCACCACCTCGAGGTCGGGCTGGGCGTCGATGATCGTCACCAGCCCGGTGCGGACCAGCACCTGATCATCGCAGACCAGGACCCGGATCGGTGCGGTCACGACGGGCCCCCCGCGGGTATCCGGGCCCGGACGACGAAGCCGCCGCCCGTCGGGGCGGCGCCCGCGCTGAAGTCGCCGCCCAGGACGTCGACCCGTTCGCGCAGACCGGCCAGGCCCCGACCACTCCCGCCGAGGGAGCCGGTCCGCGAGCCGGCTGACGAGCCGGCCGGCGAGCCGGAGCCGTCCGTGCCGACCTCCACGGTGATGTCCTTCTCGCCATGGCACACCTTGACCGAGGTGCGGTTGCCGTGGGCGTACTTGAGGGCGTTCGTCAGGGCCTCCTGAACGACCCGGTAGGCCACGAGGTCGGCGCTGCCGGTCGACTCCGCGGGCGTGCCCTCCTCGGTGAACTCCACCGGCTGCCCGGCCCGGCGCGTCTGCTCCACGAGCGTGAGCAGCCTGCCGACGGGCGGTGTCCTGGCCGGTCCGGAGCCGTGGTCGGGATTGATCAGGTCGAGCAGATGCCGCAGATCGGCGGTGGCCCGCCGGCCGGCATCGGTGACCGCGGTCAGGGCCTGGTCGAGGCGGTCGGGCGCGGCGGTCAGATACCGTGCCGCCTCGGCCTGTACGACCATCGCCGTCACATGGTGGGTGACGACGTCGTGCAACTCGCGGGCGATACGGGCGCGTTCGGCGGCGCGGGTGTCCTCTGCGACGCGGCGGCGGCGTTCGGCCTCCGCGGCCCGGGTGGAGCGCAGCCACCCCCCGATGCCCCACGCGAGGGCCAGGGCCAGGTAATACGTCACGAACTCGCTCGGCGGCTCGCCCGATCCGAGCTGGTAGAGGGCGACCGCCAGTGGCACGTACGCCACGGAGAAGAGCAGCACGGTGGCGCGCCGGTGCCGCTCCAGATGGGACCCGGCGGTCACCAGCGCGATGGGCATCGCGGTCCCCGCGAGCGAGTGGTAGCCACGGAGCTGGTCGACGGCGAAGCCGAGCGACACCAGGGAGAGACAGACGACCGGCCACCGCCGGCGCATGGCGAGCGGCAGGCATTGGAGGGCGACTGCCAAGATGGCCGGCGCGTCGAAGGGGCGGGCCGCGAGGCCGCCGAGCTGCGTCCCGTGGTTCTGGGACGCCGGCAGGAGCGACGCGGCGAGGATCAGCAGGCCGAGCGGGAGATCCCGGACCGTGACATCCAACCGGTGCCACGTCTCCGGGATCCGCCGAGAACTGATCACCGGGCGAGTGTAGCGGTGGCGGCAACCTCGACGGCGCGCCGACGGCGGGGCATCAGATGGCCGCGGCGGCGGGCCAGCCACATGAACACGATCGTCACCAGCACACCGAACAGCACCGTGTACAGACTTCCCTCCGGGCCGAAGTCGCCACCGGTGATCGGCGCCGGGCCCGATGTCGCGGAGTCCAGCAGTCCCTTCGGGGTGCCGTTGCCCGACACCTCGGTGCTGAAGATGGCGGAGATGGCGAAGTTCCAGCCGAAGTGCAGTCCTATCGGCACCCACAGGTTGCGCGTGGCGGCGTACGCGGCGCCGAGCATGCCACCGGCCTCGATCGCGATGGCAATGGCGCCCCACAGGCTGGCGTGCGGGTTGAGCAGATGCGACAGCCCGAACAGCACACCGGTCAGCGCCAGCGCGATCCAGGTGCCGATGCGCTCCTCGACGATCCTGAACAGGACACCGCGGAACATCAGTTCCTCCGTCACCGCGGCGGCGGCCATGAAGCCGAACAGCCCCACCGCGCCCGTCGGCGAGCCCAGGCCGTTGACCTTGTAGTAGCCGAGGAAGGCGATATTCGCGATGACGAACCCGGACATCACGAAGCCGATCAGCACCCCCCGGCCGATCGCGGCCCCGGCACCCTCCCGGGCCACTTCCGTGGACGGGCGGCGCTCGGTCCGCCGCACCACCCACCCGTAGACGAACACCGCGAGCACGGCTGTCGGGACGCCGATGGCCAGCTTGAGCCACGGGTTCCCCTCCACCGCGGCAAGGCCCTGGCCGCCGAGGAAGGCGACCGCCGCGACGGCCACCAGTTGCCAAACCAGCCTCATGAAGACTCCTTCGCCAGATCCGCGGCCGGAGCGCCGCGGCGGCACCGAACGCTACGGATCGGCGGGCCCGGAATCGTCACCACACGGTGGACACTTGCGCGTAGCTCGCACGGGGGACGGACCGGCGCCCTGCCCACGTGACGACGGACGCGGGCCCAGTACGCGTCCGCCACCGCTCACCAGGCATACGCCTCGGGCGCGGGCTTCGCCCCGTTCGGTGCGGGCGGCGGGAAGGTCTCGTCCAGCTTGGCGAGGGTGTCGTGGTCGAGGGTGATCTCCAGTGCGCGCAGGGTGCCGTCGAGCTGTTCGACCGTCCGCGGTCCGACGATCGGCCCGGTCACTCCGTCCTGCGCGAGCAGCCACGCCAGGCCGACGTGGGCCGGGTCCTCGCCGAGGTCGGCGCACAACTTCTCGTATGCCTCGACCGCTTCCCGCTGCTCGGCGAACGCGGCGGCCCACAGCCCCGAGCCGCTGCGGCCGGTCAGCCCCTCACGTTGCTTGCGCAGCACACCGCTGAGTACACCGCCGTGCAGCGGCGACCACGGGATCACGCCCAGCCCGTAGTGGCGCGCGGCGGGCAGCACCTCCAGCTCGGCCCAGCGGCTCATCAGGTTGTAGATGGACTGCTCGCTGACCAGCCCGAGGAAGTGCCGCGACCGGGCGGCCTCCTGCGCCTGCGCGATATGCCAGCCGGCGAAGTTGGACGAGCCGAAGTAGAGCACCTTTCCCTGCTGGCGAAGGACGCTGAACGCCTCCCAGATCTCTTCCCACGGGGTGTCCCGGTCGATGTGGTGCATCTGGTACAGGTCGATGTAGTCGGTCTGCAGCCGCTTCAGTGACGCGTCGACCGCGCGCCGGATGTGCAGCGCGGACAGCCCTCTTTCGTTGGGCCGGTCCCCCATCGGCAGGTAGGCCTTGGTGGCGAGGACGGTCTTCTCGCGCCGGCTACCACCCTGGGCGAACCACCGGCCGAGGATCTGCTCGGTGAGGCCTTCACCTTGCTGCGCGCCGTACGAGTTGGCCGTGTCGAAGAAGTTGATGCCGTACTCATGCGCATGGTCCATGATCGCGCCGCTGTCCTCTTCGGACGTTCGCGACCCGAAGTTCATGGTGCCGAGGACGAGCCGGGACACCGAGAGGCCACTGCGGCCCAGGCGGGTGTACTCCACGTGCTCCAACCTTTCAGGAGATGTCACTAGTCGCGCCGTATTCGCGTCAAGCAGGATGCGATGAAGGTACGACTTGCAACACCGATGACGCAAGTATCCAGTGAACCGTGACACTGCCGTATGCTTCCCCCATGAAGACGCAGAGGGAGTCGCCCCCCGCCCGCAGCCGACCGCTGCGCGCGGACGCCGAGCGGACGATGACGGCGATCCTGGAGGCGGCCGAGCGCACCCTCAGCCGCGACCCCGCGGCCACGATGGAGCAGATCGCCGAAGCCGCCGGCGTCGCCCGCACCACCGTGCACCGGCGCTTCGCCACCCGGGAGGCGCTGATCGACGCCCTGGCCGGGTGGGCCACCGAGCGGTTCGCCGCAGCGGTGGACGCCGCCCACCCGGACACGGCTCCGCCGCTGGTCGCTCTCTACCAGACGACCGCGAACGTCCTTGGCGTCAAGGTCAGTTGGGGATTCGCAATGAGCCAGGCATCCTCGGTCAACCCGGAGGTGGCGCGCGTCCACAGCGATGTACGGGACACCTGCGAGCGGTTGTTCCGCCGGGCCCAGGAGGCGGGTGTCCTGCGCGCCGACATCGACATCCCGTGGACCCGCCGCGTCTATTACGCCCTCATCCACGAGGCCGCGCAGAACAGGAACGAGCAGGACACCGCCACCCTCGCGACGCTCGTCGTGGACACCCTGCTCCGCGGCGCGGGCACCCCCCACCCCGACCGGCTGTGACACCGCTCCCGCCCCGCCGACCGTTTCAGTTCCGGAGTGCGTGGCCTTCTACCTGAGCCTCGCTGCTTCGGATCGGCCGGTTCGGACGAGTCGAGGCTGGTCCGCAGCGTCACCGGCTTCAGCAGGACGGCCGCCAGCATGGCCGTGCCGACGGCGAGACTTCCGAGGGCCGCGGACTCGTTCACTGCGGCGGTGCTCATCGGGCGGGCTCCAGGTCGTCGACGGGTGGTCCTACGCGACTGCTACTGCTCTCCCTCCGGTGTGCGCGTGGCGGGGTGGGGAGCGTGGTCGACGACGAGTTGCCGGTGTTTGCGCAGTTCACGGTGGCTGTTCCAGCCGAGCACTCCGACGACCTTGCCCTCGTGGCCGTACGCGGCGACGAAGCTGCGGTCGTCCGGGCTGCCGTGCACGATCGTCACGTCCGCGTCGCCGGGGAAGATGCCGTAGGCCTGGATACGGGCGTCGTACTGGTCGCTCCAGAAGTAGGGAACGGGGGCGAAGGGGCGCTGTTCGCCAAGGAGGTCCGCGGCCACGGCCATGCCCTGCTCGGTGGCGTTGAGGCGGTGTTCGATGCGCATCCGCACACCGAAGTGCGGGTTGTGCCAGGACGCGACGTCCCCGGCGGCGTAGATACCGGGCGCGGCCTGGCAGCGGGCGCCGCATTCCACGCCGTTGCCCAGGGGCAGTCCGGAGTCGGACAGCCAGCCGGTCGCGGGTGTGGATCCCACGGCGACCACGACCAAGTCCGCGTCGAGTTTCGTACCGTCGGCGAGTTCGACGGCGACCACGCGGCCGGCGGAGTCCAGGAACCGGGCCACGCCGACGCCCAGGCGCAGTGCGACCGAGTGATCGCTGTGCAGCTGTCCGACGAGTGCCCCGATCCGGTCGCCGAACTGCCGGTGCATGGGCACCGGGAGCGGGTCGACCAGTGTGACGTCCAGCCCCATGGTGCGGGCCACCGCCGCCACTTCGGCCCCGAGGAACCCGGCGCCGACCACCACGACCTTCGGCCGGGCCAGCAGGTGAGTGCGGAGCGTGAGGGCGTCGTCGAGCGTACGCAGGACATGCACGCCCGCCAGATCGTCGCCGGGCAGTCGGCGCGGGGTGACGCCGGTGGCGACGACCAGGGCGTCGTACGCGAGGCGGTCGCCGCCGTCCAGCAGGACCCTCCGCCTGACGATGTCCAACCCGGTTGCACGACGCCCGAGTCGGAAGTCCGCGTCCAGCCTGCCGATGGCCTGATCGTCACGCAGCCGCACCCGCTCCGGCTGCCAGTCGCCGGACAGGACCTGTTTGGACAGCGGCGGCCGGTCGTACGGCAGATGCGGCTCGTCGCCGACGAGGGTGAGGCTCCCGTCGTATCCCTTGTTGCGCAGGGCCTCAGCCGTGGCCAGTCCGGCGGCCGAGGCTCCTACGATCACCACATTCCTGAGCATCGGCGCCATCGCCCGCGTCACCAGGTCACCGGAAGCCGGTAGGCCCCGTAGACGAAACCGTCGTGTTTGAAGGGGATCTCCGCCAGGTCCGCGGCCAGGGCCAGGGTCGGGATCCGCCGCAGGAGGGTGGGGTAGACGACCTGGAGTTCCATCCGGGCCAACGGCTGGCCCAGACACTGGTGGATCCCGAATCCGAAGGCCACATGGCGGCGGGCGTCCCGCCGGATGTCCAGCCGGTCGGGGTCCGGGAAGACGGACGGGTCCCGGTTGGCGATCTCGTTGACCGGGATGATGCCCTCGCCGGCGCGGATGACCTGACCGGCGATCTCGATGTCCGCCAGCGCCGCCCGGCGCTGCCCGCCGTGGGTGATGGTGAGGTAGCGCAGCAGCTCGTCGACCGCCGAGGCGATCAGCTTCGGGTCCTCGGTGTCCCGGAGGAGGGCCAACTGGTCGGGGTGTTGGAGCAGGGCCAGCGTGCCGAGCGTGATCATGTTCGCGGTGGTCTCGTGCCCCGCGAACAGCATCAGCACCCCCATCTCGGTCGCGTCCTCCCGGTCCAGCTCACCGGCCTTGATCCGCTCGGCGAGCCCGGAGAGCAGGTCCTCGCGGGGGTGGGCCAGCTTCTCCCCCAGCAGTCCGTCCAGGTACTCGGACAGCCGCCCGCGGGCCGCCGCACGCTCCTCAGCGGTCGTTTCCCGGTTGATGATGGTTTTGCTGTTGGCCTGGAAGAACTCATGGTCGTCGTAGGGCACGCCGAGCAGATTGGAGATCACCAGCGACGGCACCGGCAACGCCAGCGCCTCGACCAGATCGACCGGCTTGGGACCGGCGAGCATCGTGTCGATCAGATCGTCCGTGATCTTCTGGGTGGGTGGCCGCAGCGCCTCCACCCGCTTGATGGTGAACGCGGACGTCACCATCCGCCGCAGCCGGGCGTGTTCGGGATCGTCCATCAAGATGAAGCTGGTGCCGGTCGACCGCTTGCCCTCCTTCTTCAGGGCGTCGATCACTTTCACCTCCCCGGGGGAGAGCTTCGGCGCACCGGGCCGGAAAGGGTCCACGCTGACCCTCGGGTCGGACATCAGCGACCGGTGTTCCTCCCAACCGGTGACCAGCCAGGCGAGGGTCCCGTCCCACAGCCGGATCCGCACCAGCGGGCCCTCCGCCTGCCGTGCCCGCATCGCGGGGGCCGGATCGAGCGGACACCGTGCGGACCTGACGATGTCGTACTCCGGGGTGTCCAGCGGGGTTCCACTCGTCGTGTTGCCTGCCGCACCGGTCACTGCTTCTCCTCGATCGTGGGGGGCGCTCGGGGGCTCGGAGATGCTCCAGCGAGAGATCGAACTCGACATCGCCGAAGACCAGGCAACACCAGTCGAGATGATTAAGTCAACCCGTTGACTTAACTTATGGCCGGATCCGGCCCGCCCCACGAACGGAGGCGCGCCGAACGGTTCGGCCGGTCAGCCCTCGCGCGTGAACGGCGCCCGCCACAGGGCGACGATGGCATCGATCAGACCATTCGCCGCCCCCTGCCAACTGGCCCGGGCAGTCGGCGCGTTGTCCGCAAGGGCACGCTCCCGCTCCGCGGACATCTGCGCGATCAAGTGACGCGTCATGGCCGCACGCTCGGCATGCACCTCGGCCGGCAGATCGGGCAGACAGCCCTCCAGCCCCTCCTGCAACCGCCGCATCGACGGCGACCCGGCCGCGAACTCCTCCACCGTGACGGCACGCAGCGCCGGATCCGCCGACACCTGGGCGATGAACCGCGCATACCAGCTGGGCGCGCCGAGAGCCGCCAAGTGCTCGGTCACCGGACGGACCGCACAGGCCACCCAGTCCCGCAGATCAGCGGACTCCCCGATCGCGTCCAGCATGCGCACACGGCCGACCTCCACCCGCTCCGCATGCCGACGGGCGATGGCGCGCACCAGATCGACCTTCGTGCCGAAGTGATAGCTGACCGCGGCATTGTTGCCCTGCCCGGCGGCCTCGCTGATCTGACGGTTGGCGACCGCATGCACCCCGCGCTCGGCAAACAGCCGCTCCGCCGCGTCCAGGAGTGCCACCCGCGTCGCACTGACCTGCTCGTCCCGTCTCGTCCTGTCGGCCATCGCCACCACCGCCTCGGGACATCACGCCAGTCCGCGAAGGCCCGTCCCCCAAGCCGCCGCGGATCCTCGACCAGGTCGGCGAGGTCAAACGACGAAAGCGTACGCAATGACCCGACCGATTCAGGCCACCTTCCCGTCCAGCCTCTCCCACGGGCGCGACCGTGGCGCGATCTCTGCCTGCGGAGGGCGAGGGGCTGACCGAGGACTACGAGGTGGACGGGGCGGTGCTGCCGGGAGGCACCACCGCCTTCTGGGGTCTGTCCGCCGCCAACCGCGACGAGCGGACCTCCGCCGACCCGGACGCGATGGGCCTCACCCGCAGCCCCAACCCTGCCGCACAAGCCGCCGAGCCTCGACCTGGCCGTACCGGTCACGCGGCTGCGGCAGATCGAAGGGCTCACCGTCGGTGGCCTGCGCGAGGTGCCGGTGCGATGGTGACCCGCCCCGCCGAAGCCTCCGTACCGACCGTACGGACCGGCAACGCAGGCCGACCCACAGGAAGGGAGCGACCGTGAAGGGCACGGCGGACGAGGACAGGTGCTGCGCCGCCGGGAGTCGCGTACTCGCCGCACCGGACGTCTTCGACCGGCGCGACGAGGACGGCATCATCGAGGACCGGCGAAGACCGGGGCAGCGCATCTTCGGACGGCTTCCGCGGGTGCCTTGCCCCCTCTTGTTTCAGGCCGCTTGTTTCAGGCCGCCGGGGTGACCGGCACCGTGGCCATCTCGGCCGCCTGGCGCAGCGCCTCGACCATGCTGCCGGCCTCCGCCGTGCCCGTTCCGGCGATGTCGAACGCGGTGCCGTGGTCGACCGACGTACGGATGACGGGCAGGCCCACGGTGAGGTTGACGCCCGCCTCGATGCCCAGGACCTTGACGGGGCCGTGGCCCTGGTCGTGGTACATGGCCACGATCAGGTCGTAGTCGCCGCGCCCGGCCAGGAAGAACGCGGTGTCGGCGGGGAGCGGGCCCCGAGCGTCGATGCCCTCGGCGCGCAGCACCTCCAGGGCCGGGACGATCTTCTCCTCTTCCTCGCCGTAGCCGAACAGCCCGTTCTCGCCCGCGTGCGGGTTGATACCGCAGACGCCGATGACGGGGTTCGGGGTCCCGGCGCGGACCATCGCCTCGTGGCCGCGGCGTACGGTGCGCTCGACGAGGCCCGGCTCGATGCGGTTGACCGCGTCGATCAGACCGATATGCGTGGTGACGTGGATGACCTTCACCTTCTCGGTGGAGAGCATCATCGAGACCTCTTCGGTCCCGGTCAGGTGGGCGAGGAGTTCGGTGTGGCCGGGGTAGATGTGGCCCGCGGCGTGCAGGGCCTCCTTATTGAGCGGCGCCGTGCAGATGGCGTGCACCTCGCCCGCCACGGCGAGTGCGGCGGCCCGCTCGATGTACGCGTACGCGGCGCCGCCCGCGACCGGCGACAGCTCGCCCCAGGGCAGGTCGGCGGGGAGCAGGCCGAGGTCGACGACGTTGACGCGGCCGGGGGTGAACTCGGCGTCGCGCGGGTGATCGATGGCGGCGATCTCGCAGTCCAGGCCCAGGATGCGGGCAGCCTCGCGCAGCCGCTGTCCGTCGCCGATGACGACGGGGCGGCAGCGGGTCAGAACGGCGCCGTCGAGGAGGGCCGCGACGACGACCTCGGGGCCGATACCGGCACCGTCGCCCATGGTCACGGCGATGAGGGGCAGGGGGGTGGGCATAAGAGCAACTCCTAGGCGGGAGGCGGGCGGTGGCAGGTGCGCGATGTGCGCAACCGCGCCGGGCTCGGCGGCGCCCACGGGATCGAACCTCCTTGGGCACGTCCGGCGTGGGCGGCCCGGTTAGGATCATGACACAATTTGCGTGAAGCGCGCGAGACCTCTTGCGCGAATTACGCAGTCGTGCGAGCGTTCCCGTGGCGCCGACGGCCGTCACCCGCGGACCTCGTCGCCCTCGTGGACGTGGCGCGTACCGGCTTACACAGCTCATCGCGCCGCACTGGGCCGCAGCAGCGCATGGCCGGGAACCAGCGCGGCGACCGGTCGAGGCCGCGTAGCCGCACGGCACCATCCGCGATGCGCACATCACGCATGGGATCGCGTATGAATTCGTATGAATTCGCGCATGGGATCCCGCATGGGATCGCGCATCAGCAGCACGAGACCGCACCACCCGCACCACCCGCTTCGGAAGGACCCGCCGTGACCGTCGGCCTTGAACTCCCGCACGTCCCCGTCCCGCTGTCCCGTCTCGTGCTCGGCACGATGACGTTCGGCGATACCGCCGACCGCGCGACGGCCGCCGCGATGGTGGACGCCGCGCTCGATGCGGGCATCACCGGTGTGGACACCGCCAACGGCTACGCGGGCGGCGAGAGCGAGCGCATCCTCGCCGAGCTGCTGCCCGGCCGCCGCGACCGGGTGGTTCTCGCCACGAAGGCCGGCATCCCGCACCCCGACCAGGGCGAACATGCGCCGCTCTCCCCCGAGGGCCTGCGCGCCGCGCTCGACGGGAGCCTCAAGCGCCTGGGCACCGACCACGTCGACCTCTTCTATCTGCACCAGCCGGACCGCAGGACACCCATCGCCGACACCCTGGCGACCGTCGCCGATTTCGTACGGGCGGGCAAGGTCCTCGCCCTCGGCGTCTCCAACTTCGCCGCCTGGCAGATCGCCGAGCTGAACCGCGTGGCCGACGTGGTCGGCTCCCCCCGCCCCGTCGTCGCCCAGCAACTCCACAATCTCCTCGCGCGCCGTATCGAGGAGGAGTACACGGAGTTCGCCGCCGTCACCGGACTGCACACGATGGTCTACAACCCGCTCGGTGGCGGCCTGCTCACCGGCCGCCACAGTTTCGAGCAGGCCCCGGCGGGCGGGCGCTTCGGCGACTCCAAGCTGGCCGCGATGTACCGCGAGCGGTATTGGAACGAGGAGCTGTTCCGCGCGGTCACCGACCTGACCCGTATCGCCTCCGACGCGGGCCTGCCGCTGACCGACCTGGCCCTGCGCTGGCTGCTGTCGCGGCCCTCCACCGACGCGCTGCTGCTCGGCGGCTCCAAGGTCGAGCACCTGAAGGCCAATATCGCCGCCGCGGCCGCGGGCCCGCTGCCCGCGGCCGTGCTGGCCGCTTGCGACGAGGTCGGCGCCCGGCTGCGCGGCCCGATGCCCGCCTACAACCGCTGACCTCGCGGCCCACCGCCGCACCTCGCACACCACCGCCACACCTCGCAGCCCACTGCTGCACCTCGCCGCCCACCTCGCAATGGAGACACACATGGCCACCGGCCGCACGTCCGCCGAGTTCACCGCCGCGCTGCGCAATCGCGAGCAGCTGATCGGTTACTGGTCGCTGCTCGACTCGCCGATCGCTGCCGAGCGCCTCGCCCGTATCGGCTACGACTACCTGGCCTTCGACGCCCAGCACGGTCTCTTCGGCTACCAGGGCATGCTGAACAACCTCCTCGCCACCGACACCAAGGGCAGCACCGCCGTCGGCATGGTGCGCGTCGAGGCCAACGACCTCACGTACATCGGCAAGGCGCTCGACGCGGGGGCGAGCGCCGTGATCGTCCCACTGATCGACAACGCCCAGGACGCCGCCGACGCCGTCGCCGCCGTCCGCTATCCGCCGCTGGGCCGCCGCTCGTACGGCCCGATGCGCGCCCAGCTGCGTATCGGCCCGAACCCGGCCGATACGCACGATCAGACCGCCGTGCTCGCGATGATCGAGACGGCCGACGGCCTGGCCAATGTCGAGGAGATCTGCGCGACCCCCGGCCTGGACGGCATCTACGTCGGCCCGTCCGATCTGCGTCTGGCCATCGGCGGCGCGACCTCCACCGACCCCGCCGTGCAGGATGAGTTCGAGCAGGCTCTCACCCGCGTCCGCAAGGCGGCCGAGGCGGCGGGCATCGCGGCCGGGATCCACAACGCCGACGGTGCGAGCGCCGCCCACCGCCTCGCCGAGGGCTTCACGTTCGCGACCGTCTCGGCCGACGTCGTGCATCTGCAGCAGATCGCGACGTCCCACCTCCAGGCGGCACGGGGCGAGGCGCGCTGATGCCGACCACGCTCATCACGACGCCCACCTTCGCCCGGCACTCGGCGCGCCCCTGGAAGATCCTGGAGGACGCCGGGGCGGGTCCCCTGCGCCCGTACGAGGACGTGGCGCTGCCCGCCGCCGAACTCCTCGAGTACGCGGCCGGTGCGGACGCGTTGATCGTTGGCATGGACCCGATCACCGCCGAGGTGATGGACGCCGCGCCCCGTCTCAAGGTGATCGCCAAGCACGGCGTCGGCGTCGACACCATCGACGTGGCCGCCGCCCACGCGCGTGCGATACCGGTGGTGTGCGCGCCGGGCAGCAACTCACGTGCGGTGGCGGAGTACACCTTCGGCCTGCTGCTGTCCGCGACCCGCTCCCTCGCCGCCTCGCACACCGCGGTGGCGGCGGGCGGCTGGCCGAAGCTGTTCGGCCCCGAGCTGCACGGCAAGACGCTGGGCATCGTCGGCTTCGGCCGCATCGGCCGCCTGCTGGCCGGCTACGCCCGTGCCTTCGGGATGGAGTTGCTGGCCCACGACCCGTACGTCCCCGAGGCCGACGTCCGCGCGCACGGCGCCGAACCGGTCGCGCTCGACGCCCTGTTGGTGCGCGCCGATGCCGTCAGCCTGCACACCCCGCCCGACCCGTCCGGCACCCCGCTGCTCGACCGCGACCGCCTGGCGGCGATGAAGCCGGGCGCGATCCTGGTCAACGCCGCACGCGGCGGGCTCGTCGACGAACGCGCGCTCGCCGACCTGCTCGGCTCCGGACACCTCGGGGCCGCGGCCCTCGACGCGTTCAGCACCGAACCGCTGCCCGCCGACCACCCGCTGCGCGCGGCCCCGCGCACCCTCCTCACCTCCCATATGGCCGCCTGCACACCCGAGGCCAACCAGGCCATGGGCGCGATGGTGGCCGAGGACGTCATCCGCGTACTGGCGGGCGAGGAGCCGCACCACCAGGCGCGCTGAGACACCACGGCACGCGGACACTGCGCGCTCAGACACCACAGCACGCAGACACCACGCCACTGAGACTCCGCGACACGCACGCACAAGGCCCCACACCACCCCCCGCTGTCCCCATTCCGGATACCGGCGACGGCGCCGGCAGATCCCCTAAGGACCTGATATGGCCACCACGACCGACGGCACCACCGCGGCGCCACCACCCGCGCAGGCCGACCCGTACGCGCTGCGCGCCGAAGACGCCCGCCCGGCCCCCGTGACCTTCGGTGGCCGAGTACGCCACCTCGGCCCCGGTCTCGTGCTGTCCGCCGCCGTCGTCGGCTCCGGTGAACTGATCACCACCACCTCGCTCGGCGCCAAGGCCGGGTTCGCGCTGCTGTGGCTGGTGATCGTCTCCACGGCGGTCAAGGTCTGGGTGCAGATGGAGCTGGCCCGCTGGACCATCCTCAACGGCCGCCCGGCGCTCGACGGCTTCCGTGACGTCGGCCCCCGGATCGGCCGGCTGAGCTGGATCAACTGGCTCTGGATCGGTATGGACTTCGCCAAGATGTTCCAGCGCGGCGGCATCATCGGCGGCACCGCGGCGGCCTGTTCGATCCTGCTGCCGATAAACGGGGCGGCGCTGAGCACGTCCTCCCTGACGATCTGGGCCATCATCGTCACCGGTGCGGCCATCCTCATCCTGCAGACAGGCAAGTACCCCGTCGTCGAGCGGGTCGAGGTCATCGGCATCACGCTCAAGACCATCATCACCTTCGGCCTGGCGCTCGCCCTGCCGTTCACCGCCTTCGGATACGGTCCCGAGCAGTTCGCCGACGGACTGAGCTTCCAGATCCCCGCGGGCACGGTCGGCATCGCACTCGCCATGTTCGGCATCACCGGCGTCGGCGCCGACGAGATGACGACGTACACGTACTGGTGCATGGAGAAGGGCTACGCCCGCTGGACCGGCCCCGACGACGGCACCGAGGAGCGCGCCCAGCGGGCCGAGGGCTGGCTCAAGGTCATGCGGCTCGACGTGGCGGTCTCCTGGGTCATCTGCACCATCTGCACCCTGTCCTTCTATGTGATCGGCGCCTCGGTGCTCCACCCACAGGGCCTGGTGCCCGAGGGCAACGGCATGATCACCACGCTGTCGCACATCTACACCGACACGCTCGGACCCTGGGCCGAGTATCTGTTCCTGGCCGGTGCGATCGCCGTCCTCTTCTCGGTCACCGTCGCCTCGTCGGCCAGTGTCCCGCGCCTGTGGACCAACACCCTCGGTCTGCTCGGAGTGATCGACTGGAAGGACATGCGCGTACGCACGCGCACCATCCGCATCCTCACCTGCTGTCTGCCCCCGGTGTGGATGTGCATCTTCCTGTGGGTCCAGTCCCCGGTCCTGATGGTGCAGATCGGCGGCATCGGCGGAGGCATCTTCCTGCTCGCGGTCGTGGTCGCGGTCTGGCGTCTGCGCTACACCGGCGTCCCGCCCCGCTTCCGCGCCAACCCGTGGCTGACCGCCGCCCTCGTCATGAGCAGCGCGGCGATCCTGTTCCTCGGGGTGTACGGGGTGCTCGACACGCTCGAGCTCACGCCCGGCAGCTGATTCCGGCGCCCCCTGACACCGCACGCCACCCCGCCGCCCGCCCCGGCCCGGCCCCGACTCACGGGTCCGGCTCCGCCGGGGCGGGCGGCGGGGTTACGCGGCCGGGGGCGGCACGGCAACGACGCCGGCGAAGTCCAGGTCAATCCTGGTCAGAGATCGATGGAGTTGTAGCCGCAGGTGAGGTAGCGGCCGTACCCGAACCGTTCCTCGAGGTCGTCATCCGGGTCGACATCGTCATCGACCGTAATGGCCTCTCGCCATGTCGATTTGTTCCCCTGGATCTGCCGAACATAGACGCCTTTCCCGTCAGGAAGTGCCGGCTGCTTCAACTCGGGGAGCGCAAGGCGTGCCCAGTCGATCGTCACCTCGATGTCGTCGGCTTCCTCCTCCGCGATCGCTTGGTAGACGTTCGCGAGGAAATACTCAATCCACTCACCGGCCTCGAAATCGTCCATCTCCTCCTCGTACTCGCTTCCGGGTTCGGGCTCTCCCCCGTGCGGCCGCCCGCCGCTCCCGAAGCTGATCATGGTGAGTTCGGGGACCTTGACCTGGAGGAATGGGTAGAGGTCCACCTCCATCGCCAACTGCCCTGCCTGGTAAACTCTGACGAGGAAGTTGTCCCTGGCCCCGGCCCAGTTACCGAGCCGGAGGTACTCGACCGCGGCCTGCTGGATCGCGGGAAGGCTGTGGCTGACCTCGATGTCCTCCCATCCACCGCCGCCCTGGTGAAATGATCCTTCGAACACGTAGAAGCTGTACACGCCGTCTCCCCGTATCGTTGTAGCCCGCCCCTGGGCCGACGCCCCAGCCTCCGATGAGGCGGATGGGGGCGTGGCACGTGTCTACCAGATCGAACTGACAAGCGGCGGCTCAGCGGCCGTGGCGGAAGTGGCGGTCCGCGTCGGTCAGGGCCTGGCCCAGCAGGTCGACGATGTGGTCGAGTTCGTCCTGGGTGGCGATCAGTGGCGGAGCGATCTGTACGACCGGGTCGCCGCGGTCGTCCGCGCGGGCCAGGAGTCCGAGGTCGCGCATGCGGGCGGGGAGGAACTGCTTGATCAGTTCGTCCTTGCGATCGGCGTCGAAGCGCTCGCCGTCCGGTCCGGCGACGAGTTCGAGGGCCCAGAAGAAGCCGTCACCGCGGACGTCGCCGACGATGCTCAGCTCGGTCAGTTCGGTGAGCCGCTTGTGGAGGTGCCCGGTCAGGGACCGGACGTTGGCGAGGACGCCGTCTCGTTCGAAGATGTCGAGGTTGGTCAGGGCGGTGGCGGCGGCGACCGGATGGCCGGCGAAGGTCAGGCCGTGCAGGAGTGTCACGCCGTCGTCGTAGAAGGGCTCGGACACCTTGTCGGACACCAGGACGGCGCCGAGCGTGGCGTAGGACGAGGTGAGCCCCTTGGCCGTGGTGATCATGTCGGGGACGGCGCCGTACTTGGACACCGCGAAGTACTCGCCGATACGGCCGAAGCCGGTGATGACCTCGTCGGCGACCAGGAGGAATCCGTACCGGTCCGCCATCGCCCGCAGCCCTGCCCAGTAGCCCGCCGGGGGTGTGAAGCAGCCACCGGCGTTCTGCACGGGTTCGGCGATCAGCATGGCCACGTTCTCCGGGCCGGCCTCCAGCACCGCCGCCTCGGTTTCGGCCAGCAGCCGCCGGGTGAAGGCCTCCTCGTCGGCGTCGGTGGTGCGGTAGCGGTTGGTGTTGGGCACATGGGTGACCTCGAAGGCCGGTGCGCCGAAGGGTTCCTTGAGCGCCGGAATGCCCGTCAGCGCGAGGGCGCCCATGGTCTGGCCGTGGTAGGCGGTGCGACGGGCGATGGCCTTGGTGCGCTGCGGTTGGCCCTGCGCCACGTGGTACATGCGGGCGAGCTTCCACGCGGACTCCACGGACTCCGAACCGCCGGAGGTGAAGAACACGCGGTTGATGCCGTCGGGGGCCAGCGCGGCGAGTCGTTCGGACAGCTCGATGGCGGCGGGGTGCGCCATGTTCCACAGGGTGCTGAACGGCAGGCGGTTCAGCTGCTCTTCGGCCGCCTTGGCGAACTCGGGTCCGTAGGAGTAGCCGAGCTGGGCGCAGAACAGGGCGGACAGGCCGTCGATATAGCGTTTCCCGGCCGCGTCGTGGACGTAGACGCCTTCGGCCCGGTCGGGCAGGAACACTCCCTGCCCGTTGCGCAGGCTCGCGTGCCGGCCGAAGTGCAGGAGCAGATGGTCGCGGGCGGCTGCCTGCAGCTGGGCGGCCCTGAGGGCGGTGGCGGACTGATCGGGCATGCGGCTCTCCCAAGAGGTCGGCGGGCGCACCATGGACGGCGCACCGTGGAGGGCGCACCAGGGGCGGCGCACCGTCCACGGCGTGGGACGGGAAAGGGCGGTGTCGTCAGCTCTCGTCGGCACGTGTCAGGTCACGCACCGCCGAGTCCAGATGCGCGTTGACGGCGTCCAGCAGGGCCTGTTCGTCCTCGCCCTGGAGCAGGACCACCAGCTGCTGGTGTTCGGCGACGAGCAGGTCCTGCTCCGGGTAGAAGTCCATCAGGCTGCCCAGACAGATCCGGGTCTCGGCGAGGAGGGTGGTGAACATCCTGCTGAGTCTGGGGCTCTCGGCGGCGTCGACGAGAGCGCTGTGGAAGGCCAGGTCCTGCTCGGCGACGAGGCGGCTGTCCCCCTGGCCGGCCAGGGAGCGCATCTCGTCGACGACGGCCGCGAGCCGGTCCAGGTGGGCCTGGGACTTGCTCCGGTGCAGCTGGGTGGCCGCTTCCCGCTCGATCGCGCGCCGGGCGGTGTAGATGTCCCTGATGTCGGCGGCGTCCAGCTCGACGACGAACACGCCCCGGTTGGGGATGTTGGTCAGCAGTCCTTCCTGCACCAGGCGCTGAAGCGCTTCCCGTACGGGCCCGCGGCTGACGCCCAGCCGGGTGGCCAGCTGCGGCTCGATCATCCTGCTGCCCGGCGCGAACGCGCCGGAGACGATCTGACCCCGCAGCCGGTCGGCGATGATCTCGGAAGTGGTCCGCGGGTTGACGGGGGTGAGCTCCTCGAGTCCCGGCTGCGACACGTTCCCTGATCCCTTTCGCGGCTGTGCTGGCTGCGGCGTCCCGCCACCTCTGACCGGCATGGCGGTACTCATGACACGGACCGGTCCCGCACGGGTGTGGCGATGTACTTGTACTCCAAGAACTCCTCGATGCCCACACGCCCGCCTTCCCGGCCCAGGCCCGACTGCTTGACCCCGCCGAAGGGCGCGGCCGGGTTGGAGACCAGGCCCGTGTTGAGGCCGACCATACCCACCTCCAGCCGCTCGCTGATGTCCAGGGCGCGGTCGACGTCCTGGGTGAAGATATAGCCGACGAGCCCCCACTCGGTGTCGTTGGCCAGGCGTACGGCCTCGCCCTCGTCGTCGAAGGCGATGACCGGGGCCACGGGTCCGAAGATCTCGGTGGTCAGCATGTCGCTGTCCGTGCTGACCTGGGCCAGTACGGTCGGCGGGTAGAAGTGGCCGGCGTCCTGCGGCGCCACGCCGGCGGCGACGACCTTGGCGCCCTTGGCGACCGCGTCCTCGACGAGCGAGGTGACCTTCTGCTTGCTTGCGGCGTCGATGAGAGGGCCGACCTGGACGCCGTCACGGGTGCCCGGGCCCACGCTGAGGGCGGCCATACGCGTGGCGAGGCGCTTGGCGAACTCGTCCGCGACGCTGCGGTGGACGAACAGGCGGTTGGCCGCCGTACACGCCTCACCCATGTTGCGCATCTTCGCCACCATGGCGCCTTCGACGGCCACGTCGATGTCGGCGTCCTCGAAGACGATGAAGGGGGCGTTGCCGCCCAGCTCCATGGAGGTCCGGATCACCGTGTCCGCGCACTGGGCGAGCAGCAGCCGGCCCACGGCGGTGGAGCCGGTGAAGGACAGCTTGCGGATGCGGCCGCCGCGCAGGGCCGGTTCGACCACTTCCTGGGCGCAGGTGGTGGTGACGACGTTGAGCACACCATCGGGCAGCCCGGCTTCCTGGAGGATCCCGGCCAGCGCGAGGCTGGACAGCGGGGTCTGGGGCGCCGGCTTGAGGACCATCGTGCAGCCGGCGGCCACCGCGGGCCCGATCTTGCGGGTGCCCATCGCCAGGGGGAAGTTCCACGGCGTGATCAGCATGCAGGGGCCGACCGGCTGCCGCATGACCAGGACGCGGTTGCGGCCGTCGGGTGTGGTCGTCATGCCGCCGTCGATACGCACGGCCTCTTCGGAGAACCAGCGGAAGAACTCGGCGGCGTACGCCACCTCACCGCGCGCCTCGGCGAGCGGCTTGCCCATCTCCAGGGTCATCAGCATCGCCAGCTCGTCGGTGCGCTCCATGAGCAGCTCGTAGGCGCGGCGCAGGATCTCGCTGCGCGCCCGCGGCGCGGTGCGGCCCCAGGATGCCTGGGCGGCCACCGCGGCCTCGACGGCGCGGGCGCTGTCGGCGGCGCCACCGTCGGCGACCTCGCACAGCTGTGTCTCGGTGGCGGGGTTCTCCACACCGAAGGTACGGCCGTCGGCCGCCGGTACCCACTGGCCCGCGATGAACAGCTGCCGCGGAACGTGTCCGATGACGTCCGTCTTGATGTCGGCCATGTCGTGTCTCCAAACCTCAGGAACGCGAAGGGGATTGGGCGTCGTCCAGGAGTTGCGCCAGATGTGTGGCGCCGGGGCGGTCGTCTCCGGCCAGGTGCTCGATCTGCATCTGGCAGCTGAATCCGTCGGCCAGGACCGGTGTGCCGGGGTCGGCGGCTTCCAGCCGCGGGCGCAGCGCCTGGTCGGCCACGGCGAGCGACACGTCGTAGTGATCGTGTTCAAAGCCGAAGTTGCCGGCCACCCCACAGCAGCCGGTGGCCTCGGTGATCTTCTCGATGCCCAGGTCGCGCAGCAGATCGCGTTGCTGTCCTGCGCCGAACACCGCGTACTGGTGGCAGTGGGTCTGCAGAACCACCTCGTCGGGTACGCACTCAGGGCGCCACCCCGCGGCCACGCGCTCGGCGAGCGCCCCGGTGAAGGTGCGCACCCGGGCGGCGACACGGCGTGCCGCGTCGCTGTCCACCAGTTCCGGCAGGTCCTTGGCGAGGGTGGCGGCGCAGCTGGGTTCGGTGACCACGATGGGTCCACCCTCTGGTGTGTCGAGCGCGGCGGCGGTGCGTGCCAGTACGCGGCGGGCGATGCCGAGCTGGCCGGTGGTGATCCAGGTCAGGCCGCAGCAGATGTCGCCGCGTGCCCGGGTGGGCAGCCCGGCCTCGGCGAGGACCCGGGACGCGGCTCCCGCCAGCTCGGGGCGGAATGCCCGGGTGAAGGAGTCGACCACGAGCACCGCGGCCGTGGCTTCGGCCGGCCCGGCGGCCAGGCCGCGCCGCCATGCGCGCCGCCCGTGGAAGTCGGGCAGGCTCCGCTTGGTGGTGACCCCGCCCAGTCGGGCGATCCAGGGGCCGAGGCGGCTGCCCAGCACCGCGTTGACCAGCTTGGGCATACGTCCGGCGAGCGCCGTCCACAGCGGCAGCCAGCCGAGCGAGTAGTGCGAGCGGGGGCGCGGGCGCCACCGGTAGTGATGGTGCAGAAACTCCGACTTGTAGGTCGCCATGTCGACGCCGACCGGGCAGTCGCTGGAGCACGCCTTGCACGACAGACACAGATCGAGCGCTTCGCGCGTCTCGCGGGAGCGCCACCCGCCGGGCAGTGCGCCGCGCAGCATCTCCTGGAGGGTACGCGCCCGTCCGCGGGTGGAGTGCTGTTCGTCGCCGGTGGCCCGGTAGCTGGGGCACATGACACCGCCGCTGTGGCTGCGGCAGCGGCCCACTCCGACACAGCGGCCCACGGCTCCCGCGATGCCGTCCGGGTCTTCCAGCAGAGCGAACACCGTCGAGGGGGTGGTGGTGCGGCCGGTGTCGAGGGCGAGGTCCGCGTCCAGTGGGCGGGGGTCGACGAGGATGCCCGGATTGAGCAGTCCCTGGGGGTCCCAGGCGTGTTTGAACGCCGCGAAGGCGTCCAGCATCGGCCGGTCGTACATCACCGACAGCAGCTCGCCGCGGGCCCGGCCGTCGCCGTGTTCACCCGAGAGCGTTCCTCCGTGCCGGACCACGAGCCGGGCGGCGTCGGTGAGGAAGCCGCGCATGGCGGCCCGGCCGTCGCCGGTGTCGGGGCGGAAGTCGATCCGTACGTGGACGCAGCCCGCGCCGAAGTGTCCGTACAGCACACCGGTGAGCCGGTGTTCGGCCATCAGCGCGCGGAAGTCGCGCAGATAGCCGGCCAGCCGGTCGGGGGCGACGGCCGCGTCCTCCCAACCGGGCCACGACGCACTGCCGTCGGTCAGCCGGGCGGCCAGCCCCGCGCCGTCCTCACGCACCCGCCACAGCGAGGCCCGCTCGGAGCGGCCGGACACCATCCGGCCCGCCGCCTTCAGCTCGTCCAGGAGGTGTTCGGCCTCCGCGGCGACCTGCTGTGGGTCCTCCCCGTCGAGGTCGACGTACAGCCATGCCCGGCCTTCGGGCAGTCCCGTCACCGAGGCGGCGCCCCGGCGGTGGCGCATGGTGGCCACGATCGCCTCGTCCAGACCCTCGACGGCGGCCGGGGAGAACTTCAGGATCACCGGCACATCCTCGGCCGCGTCGACGACATCGTCGTAGCCGAGCGCCACCAGCAGCGCGGCCGGTGGCTTCGGCATCAGCCGTACGGTGGCGGACACCACCGTGGCGCAGGTCCCCTCGGTGCCGGCGAGGACACGTACGACGTCGAAGCCGTGCTCCGGCAGCAGATGCTGCAGCTGATAGCCGGAGACCTGGCGCGGAAGTAGGCCGAGCGTCAGCCGGATCGCCGCCAGGTTGGCCTCGACGATGGCGCGCAGTCGGGCCGTCAGCTCCGCCACCCGCTCCCGGCCCGCCTCGTCCACGGCGCGCAGTCCGTCCCGGTCGGCGATGGCGCGGGTGCCGTCGGCCAGGACCAGGTCGAGGGCGACCAGGTGCTCGCCGGTGCGGCCGTAGCGCACGGAGTGGTTGCCGCACGCGTCATTGCCGATCATGCCGCCGATGGTGCAGCGGCTGTGCGAGGACGGATCGGGGCCGAAGACCAGCCCGTACGGGGCGGCGGCGTCCTGGAGGTCGTCGAGGACGATTCCGGCCTCGACACGCGCGGTCCGCCCGTCCGTGTCGATCTCCAGGACGCGCCGCAGATGGCGGGACAGGTCCATGACGAGGCCGGCGCCGACGGCGTTGCCCGCCATGCTGGTGCCCGCGCCGCGGGAGGTGACCGGCACGCCGAGCCGGTGGCAGACCTTGTGCACACCGACGACCTCGTCGGCGTCGGCGGGGAACGCCACGGCCAGGGGCGGCACCCGGTAGTTCGACGCGTCGTACGCGTACTGTGCGCGCCTGCCGCCGGAGGTGTCGACCCGCAGGGACGGCACCTCCCGGCGCAGGGCCTCCGCCAGGTCGTCCGCCGTGGTGGCCGGAGAGGGGGTGGTGCCGGTCATGACGTGGCGGCCGTACCCGTCTCGACGGCGGCCCGCCAGGCGCGCAGTCCCTCGTCGACGGCGGTCTCGTCGATGACCAGCGCCGGGATCATGCGTACGACGCTGTTCCAGGGGCCGCACAGCAACAGCAGCAACCCCTCGGCTGCGGCGGCCTGCTGTACCCGGGCGGCGGTGTCCGGGTCGGGGGATCCGTCGGCGGTGACGAACTCGCTGCCGAGCATCAGGCCAAGGCCGCGGACGTCGGCGATACCCGGCGTGGTGCGGGCGACCTCTTCCAGGCCGGCGCGCAGCCGCCGCCCCATGGCGTCGGCGTTCTCCACCAGCTTCTCGTCCCGGATCACGTCGAGGGTGGCGACCGCGGCCGCGCACGCCACGGCGTTGCCGCCGTAGGTGCCGCCCTGCGAGCCGGGGTACGCCTTGCTCATCAGCTCCTGCGGGGCGGCGATGCCGGACAGCGGGAATCCGCTGGCCAGCCCCTTGGCGATGGTGATGATGTCCGGGCGGACGCCGTCGGCGTGATCGTGGCCCCAGTAGCGGCCGGTGCGGCCGAAACCGGTCTGGATCTCGTCCACCACGAGCACGATGCCGTGGCGGTCGGCGCGCTCGCGCAGCCCGCGCAGGAAGGCCGGGTCGGCGGGGATGTAGCCGCCTTCGCCGAGCACGGGCTCGACCACGAAGGCCGCCGTGTCCTGGGGCGCGGTGACGGTCTGCAGCAGGTAGTCGAGCTCGGTGAGCGCGAAGCGGGTCGCGGTCTCCTGGTCCCAGCCGTAGCGGAAGGCGGTGGGGAACGGGGCGACGGCGACGCCCGACATCAGCGGGGAGAACCCGGTGCGGAAGCGGGTGCCGGACGTGGTCATGGTGGCGGCCGCGACGGTGCGTCCGTGGAAACCGCCGTGGAAGACCACGATGTTGGGGCGGCCGGTGGCCTGCCGGGCCAGCCGCAGCGCCGCTTCGACGGCCTCACTGCCGGAGTTGGAGAAGAACAGGCTGTCCAGGCCGGCGGGCAGCACATCCCCGAGCCGTTCGACGAGCCGCTGCAGCGGCTGGTGCATCACGGTCGTGTACTGGCCGTGGATGAGCTTGCCCACCTGCTCCTGGGCCGCGGCGACGACGCGCGGGTGGCAGTGCCCGGTGCTGGTGACGCCGATACCGGCGGTGAAGTCGAGGTAGCGGCGGCCGTCGGTGCCGTAGAGATAGACGCCTTCGCCGCGTTCGGCGGTGACGGGGGTGGCTTGGCGCAGCTGCGGGGACAGGCTGGTCATGGCGAGGCGACTCCTTGTGCGGGTGTGGGGACTCCAGGTTTCCGGGGGTAGTCGCAGCATGGCCAGTTCGCCGCGCAACTGTCAACAGTAGGATTGTCGACGATTTTTCCCAGTGGACTAATAGACGACCGGTCGTAAACTGACTCCATGGGACGGACCAGTGATGCTCGCGAGAGAATTCTGAGCGCCGCTCGGTCGCTCATCGAGACGCACGGTTACTCGGCACTGGGGGTGGCCGAGATCTGCCGGACGGCCGGTGTGCCCAAGGGGAGCTTCTACTACTTCTTCGATTCGAAGGAGTCCCTGGCACTGGCCGTCATCGATGAGCACTGGGCCGGTCAGAAGCGCACCTGGGCAACCGCACTCGGCGGCGAAGCCCAACGCGGTGACGCCCAACCGCTGCTGCGGCTGCGCCGGCTGTTCGAGGAGACGGAGGTCGGCCTCCGTACCGCCCAGCAGAGTTGCGGCACCGTCTCGGGGTGTCTGTTCGGAAACCTCACCCTGGAGATGAGCAACCAGACCGAGGCCATCCGCACCCGGCTGCAGGAGATCTTCGAGGCGCAGGTCGAGATGGTCGACTCGGTCATATCCGAGGCTCTTGAACGGCAGGAGGTCGAGGTGGCCGACACCCGGGAAGCGGCGCGGGCGGTGGTTGCCCAGCTCGAGGGTCAGGTGTTGTTCGCCAAGCTCTACAACAGCACCCAGCAGCTGGGCCCCTTGTGGGCGAACTGCCTTGCCCTGCTCGGCGCTCATGCGCCGCGGGAGACCGTGGCCGGTGTCTAACCCTCGCTTACGCGGTGCGGAAAGCCGATCCGCAGCACGGCGGCGGCCGCGGCGGCTGCCAGGACCACGACGGCGGCCAGGATCAGCGCCTGGTGATAGCCGTGGCGGAGCAGTGGCGCGACGGCCAGCGGGCCGAGGATCTGACCGACGGAGTAGCCGGCGGTCAGCAGTGCGACCGAGCGGGGAAACCGCAGATGGGCCCCCGCGGCCAGGGCGAGGTTGCTGACGCCGATGAAGGTGGCGCCGAACAGGACCGCGGAGCCGAGAGCCGCCGCCACACCGCCGACAAGTGCCGGCAGCGCGATGCCGACCGCCTGCACGACGAGCGCGACGAGCAACAGATCAGGGCGGGACCAGCGGCGTCCGAGCCATGCCCACAGCGCCGACGACGGTACGGCCGCCAGCCCCACCAGCACCCAGGCGCCGCCGCCGACCCACCCCGGAGAGCTCTGCTCGATCGCGGCGACGAGGAAGGTTCCGGCGACGATATAGCCGATGCCTTCCAGGCCGTAGGAGGCGAACAGCACACCGAACCAGCGGTGCGTACGGATCCTTGGCCGATCGACCGCCGCCCTGCCCCGTTCCGCGGTGGTCTCGGGAGCCGGCTCGGGGCGCAGGTTCCATGAGGCGAGGGTGAGGACGGCGGCGAGGGCCGCCGAGGCCCACCAGGCGGCCCGCCAGTCGGCGATGGAACGCAGGGCGAGGACGAGAAGGCCGGACAGGGCGATACCGGCACCCACGCCGCCGAAGGCCCATCCGGGCAGGTGGGCGGGGTGCTCGCGCAGGTGGCTGTGGAGGGAGCTGACGGCGATGACGAAGATCAGGGCGCTGGCGACACCGGCCAGCAGCCGCAGCACGATCCACACCGCCGTGCTGTGGGTGGCGGGCATCGCTGCCAGGCTGCCGGTCAGCGCGATCAGGGAAGCGCGCAGGAGGACGGGCGAGCGGACCAGTGCGGGGGCCAGGATGCCGGTGAGCGCGCCGACGAGGTAGCCGATGTAGTTGGCGGTGGCCAGGTCGGCTCCCGAGCCCGCGGACAGTCCCGCCTGGGCGTGCATCAGGGGGAGGATCGGGGTGTAGACGAACCGGCCGACCCCCATGCCCGCGGCAAGCGCCGCGGCGGCTTGGACGACATGGCCCCAGGGCGAGAAGCGCGGAGCGCTTGCTCGGGTCGAGGGAGCACGCGGCGGTCGTACGCTCTTGCCCGTTACGGCCGGCATTTCACCTCGGGTCTCCATGCCGCCATCATCCGTATGCCATCAGGTGCGACGCCACGACCGGCCGTCTCCCTCCTGGTAGGCATGGCCTCTCAGCGACGTACCATGGCGGGCGTGGAGCTGCGTCAACTTCGCTACTTCGTCGCCGTAGCCGAGGAGCTGAACTTCGGCCGGGCCGCCCAGCGGCTCCTGATCGCGGGGCCGTCCCTGTCCCAGCAGATCAAGGCGCTCGAACGCGACCTGGGGGTGCGCCTGTTCGACCGCGACCGCCGTTCGGTGTCCCTCACCCCGGCCGGCTCGGCCCTGCTCCCGCACACCCGCGCCCTGCTGGAACGCGCCGACGACCTGCAGCGGCGTGCGCGTCGGCTGTCGGGCTCCGAACCGGTTCGGCTCGGCTACGTCAACTGGCTCCCCGCGGACCTGATCGCCCGCACATCCGCCGTGGCCCAGGTCCACATCGACGCGTGGGTCGCCCCCTCGCACAGCCAGGCCGCCCGGGTCGCCGAAGGGGGCCTGGACCTCGCCGTGTGCTGGGTACGCACCGAGGACCTGGAGAAGCGCAACCTGCGCGCCCGGCTCATCGGCGCGGACCGGCTCCATGCCGTCGCCGCCGGCACCGACACCAGCGAGGTGGCCGCCGAGGACACCGTCGTACTCCTGGACGACGACATCACCTCCTGGTCGTCCTGGAACGTCTACGCCGAACAACTGGCCAAGGACACCGGGGCCCGCGCGCTGCACATCTCCGACGGCGGCGTCACCGGCCCCGCCTTCTTCGACCACGTCCGCCGCAGCGGCCGCCCGGTCATCAACTCGCCCAAGGGACAGACCACCCCGCTCCCGCCCGACCTCGTCCAACGCCCCGTCGTCACGCCGCGGATCCACTGGACCTGGTCCCTGGTGTGGCGCCGCGACGAAGTCCGTACCGCGGTCCTCGCCGTCGTCGAAGCCCTCTGCGACGGTGTCGGCGACCTCGGGATCCACGGCCCGGATGTGTGGCTGCCCGACGGCGACCCGTATCGGCGCCGGTAACCTCCACCGCTCCCCCGCACCACATCGATCAGGGCCACCGTCGCACCGACCTGCACTGGGAGCCTGTGCCTATCAGGTACGAGAAAGCAGGTCCCGGCCCAACCCCTCTTGACCTTTGACTTCCCCTGCTCAGCCGCCTACGTTCGCAGTTAGTCGACCGGTCGGCTAGTTCGCATTCAGCTCCATCCCAGAGAAGGTCATCATGAGCACTCAGAAGGTCGCGGTCATCACCGGCGGTTCGCAGGGCATAGGCGCCGGTCTCGTCGACGCCTACCGCAAGCTCGGCTACGCCGTCGTCGCCACGTCCCGCACCATCGCCCCCTCCCCCGACGCGGGCGTCCTGACCGTCCCCGGCGACATCGCCGACCCCGCCACCGCCGGACGTGTCATCGCCGCCGCCATCGAGCGCTTCGGCCGCGTCGACACCCTGGTCAACAACGCGGGCATCTTCGTCGCCAAGCCCTTCACCGACTACACCCAGGACGACTACGCCGCCGTGATCGGTGTGAACCTCGCCGGTTTCTTCCGCATCACCCAACTGGCCATCGAGCAGATGCTCACCCAGGGCGGCGGGCACATCGTCAACATCACCACCAGCCTGGTCGACAACGCCGACTCCCGCGTCCCCTCCGTACTCGCCTCACTGACCAAGGGCGGCCTCCAGTCCGCCACGAAGTCCCTCGCCATCGAATACGCCACCCGCGGCATCCGCACCAACGCCGTCTCACCCGGCACCATCAAGACGCCCATGCACCCCGAGGAGACCCATGAGGTCCTTGCCGGCCTGCACCCGGTCGGCCGGATGGGTGAGCAGAGCGACATCGTGGACGCGGTGATCTATTTGGAGAACGCCCCGTTCGTCACCGGTGAAATTCTGCATGTCGACGGCGGCATGAGCGCGGGGCACTGAAGGAGAACACCGATGCCCGACACGACAGACACCGAAGCGATCCTGCATGACGTCCTCGACCGGTGGAAGGCAGGTGTCGACAACCACGAGCCGGAGCGGGTCGCATCCCTCTTCACCGAGGACGCGATCTTCCAGGGGCTGCGTCCGTACAGCGTGGGAAGGCGGGGCGTCGCCGACTACTACGCATCCCAGCCCCCGGGCTTGTCAGCCGCCTACCGCATCCTGGAGAGCAGGCGCCTGTCCGAGGACACCGCGCTCGGCTATCTGACCGTCGACTTCTCGTTCACCGACCGGCCCACGGTCAGCATCAACCTGCTCGTACTGCTGAAGCGCTCGGACGCCGATTGGCTCATCAGCCACTACCAGGTCTCCCGCCTCGGCTAGCACCGCGGTCGCCGATCTCTGCTCCGGGCCACTTCACGCACCAACACACCGTGGGGACGGTGCCGTTGGGTTTGGGCAGGGTCGAAATCCGGCTCCGGGTGCGGCGATGCGTCCACCCGGGCCCGGCACCCCTTTCCCCGTTCACGGGCTGTGCCCCAGCAGCCCTCTGATCCGGTACGAAGGCAGAACACCGTATGCGTAACACCGCTCTGGGCACCTACGGACCGCAGGTCGGCGTCATCGGCCTGGGCACCATGGGCATGAGCTTTCTTTACGACATGGCCGCCCCACGCGACGAAGCAACATCCATCTCCGTCATACACCAAGCCCTCGACCTGGGCGTGACTTTGATCGACACCGCTGACGTCTACGGTCCCTACACCAACGAGGAACTCGTCGGCCGGGCCCTGACCGGCCGGCGCGACCGTGCGGTGCTGGCCACGAAGGTCGGCCGGGTGGTCGTCGACCCCACCGGCGGCCCCGACAACCTCCCGGTCCTCGCCGGCAACGGCCGCCCCGAGCACATCCGTGCCTCCATCGACGCCAGCCTGCGCCGCTTGGGCACCGACCATGTCGACCTCTACCAGCTCCACCGCGCCGACCCCCAAGTCCCCATCGAGGAAACCTGGGGTGCCATGGCCGAAGCCGTCGCCGCGGGCAAGGCCCGCCACCTGGGCCTGTCCGAGGTCACCGTCGACCAGATCCAGCGCGCTCAGGCCGTGCACCCGGTCACCACCGTGCAGTCCGAGTTCTCCCTGTGGACCCGCGATGTCCAGGCCGAGGTCCTGCCGTACTGCCGGCAGCACGGTATCGGCCTCCTGCCGTACTCACCTCTGGGCCGCGGCTTCCTCGCCGGCCGATTCGGCTCCTTCGACCAACTGCCGCGCAACGACCACCGGCGACGTCTACCGCGCTTCCAGCAGGACAACCTGCGGGCCAACCTCGCCATCGCGACCAAGGTTCGCGAAGTCGCCGACCGGATCGAAGCCACCCCTGCCCAGGTCTCCCTCGCCTGGCTCACCGCCCAGGGCCCGCACATCGTCCCCATCCCCGGCACCAAGACCCCGAAATACCTCGTCGACAACGCAGGCGCCGCCGACCTCAAGCTGTCTCCGGCCGACCTCGCCGACCTCGACGCCGTCCCGGCCGCCGTCGGCGCCCGGTGATGTGAGGTGAGCATGGATACGGGCGTAGGCGTCGGCGGCCTGGCCCGCACCGCCCTCGGTGGGGGTGCCGACCCACTCGATGTCGCCCTCGGCCCGCAGGGTGGTCAGGAACGGACCGAGATGGTTGCCGGGGACGCCGAACAAGCGTCACCCGGCTCCTGCCGGTGGCCGCCAGGGCGCGAAGCGGCCACCACGCCGGTTCACGGTGCCGCGACCTCGCGCGACTCCCGAAGGGGGGAGAACTTTCTCCCTGGATGCATCCCTCCCAGGATGAGAGTCTCCCCTTTGCGAGCCCGCGCGGCGGTGGCAAGGTCGATGAAGTGGTCGGCGAACAGACCCGGCCCGGAGGCAAGACAGCGTTCACGCCCGCGCTCGCCCCCTGAACCCCTCTACTGAGAAGCCAACATGCGCGCAACCATGATCTACGCACCCGGTGACATCCGGGTGGAGAACCTTCCCGACCCCGAGATCGTCAACTCCACCGACGCCGTCATACGCACCGTCGCGACCTGCGTCTGCGGCTCGGACCTGTGGGACTACCGCGGCATCAACCCGGTCACCGAGCCGCACCCGATCGGCCATGAGTACGTCGGCATCGTCGAGGAGGTCGGCAGCGACGTATCGACCGTCAGGCCCGGCCAGTTCGTCATCGGCTCCTTCTTCGCCTCCGACAACACCTGCCCGATCTGCCGGGCCGGCTACCACACCTCCTGCCCCCACCGGGAGTTCGTGGGCGGCTGCCAGGCCGAGTACGTACGCATCCCGCTGGCCGACGGCACCCTGGTCGCCACGCCCGAGCGGCCGGCGGACGGCCTGATCCCGAGCCTGCTGGCCCTGTCCGACGTGATGGGCACCGGCTGGTACGCCGCCAAGGCGGCCGAGGTCCGGCCCGGGTCCACCGCGGTCGTCGTCGGCGACGGCGCGGTCGGTCTGTCCGGCGTCATCGCCGCCAAGGAGCTCGGTGCCGAGCGCATCATCGCCATGAGCCGACACGCCTCCCGGCAGAAGCTGGCCCTGGAGTTCGGCGCGACCGACATCGTCACCGAGCGCGGCGAGGCAGGCATCGCCCGAGTGAAGGAACTGACCGGCGGCATCGGCGCCGACTCGGTCCTGGAGTGCGTGGGCACCCCGGAGTCGATGCAGCAGGCGCTGCTCTCCACCCGCCCAGGCGGCAACGTGGGCTTCGTCGGCGTCCCGCACGGCGTGGCGATCGACGGCGAGCAGCTCTTCTACTCCCACGTCGGCCTGCGCGGCGGCCCGGCCCCGGTACGCGGCTATCTGCCCGATCTGATCCAGCGGGTCTTCGAGGGTCGTATCAATCCCGGCAAGGTCTTCGACCTCACCCTGCCCCTGGGCGAGGCCGCCGAGGGCTACAAGGCCATGGACGAGCGCCGCGCCATCAAGGCTCTACTGCGTCCCTGACCTTCCCCGAGAGGGCGCAGCAGTACGCGGTTCGGCGGCGGTGATGTACCAACCCCGGGTGAACGGCCTCATCCTTGAACGCACGGACGGCGACACTCCGGTCCGTGAGGCCCCAAGGTTTCGGAGACATCATGAGCACCATTGCCATCATCGGCGCCGGCCCCGGACTCGGCGCCGCCGTCGCGCGCCGCTTCGGCCGCGAGGGCTACGGCATCGCCCTCATCTCCCGCGACCAGGACCGGCTCGACGCGCTGGCCGCCGAGCTCGGCGAGGAGGGCGAGGGGGGCGAGGAGGGCGAGGAGGGCGTGACCGCGCGGGGCTTCGCCGCCGACGTACGCGACTCGAACGCCCTCACCGCCGCCCTGGACGCGGCGGCCACGGCCCTCGGCCCCATCGAGGTCCTGCAGTACAGCCCGGTCCCGCACAAGGACTTCATGCGTCCGGTCCTCGAGACGACCGCCGACGATGTCGTCGGCCCGGTCGAGTTCTCCGTCTACGGCCCCGTCACCGCCGTTCGGAACGTGCTGCCGGGCATGCGCGCCCTGGGGCGCGGCACCGTCCTGTTCGTCAACGGCGGTACCGCCGTCGTGCCCCACCCCGACCGCGCGGGCACGTCGATCGCGTTCGCCGCGGAAAGCGCGTACGGCCGGCTGCTGCACGACACGCTCGCGGACGAGGGCATCCACGTGGCGCAGCTGATCATCCCGGGCGCGATCATCCCCGGTCACGCCAAGAAGGACCCGGCCGTTCTGGCGGACACCCTGTGGACCCTGCACCAGGAGCGGAACGGTTTCCGGCACTTCGCCGACGACCTGGACTCCTGAGCCCCGGACCAGGTTCGTCCAGGGCATCGACGGGTGCGCTCCGCCCCTTTTCCGGAGCCGGAACCAGAACCGGAGCCGGAACCGGAGCCGAAGCCGGGCCCGGGAACGTGATGTCCGAATGCCGCCAGCATCCGGCCGGGACGGACGCGATGCTCGGATACGAACCAGGGGTGGCCCCAGCGAGGCGATTGCCGGGTTCGACGTCCACCCGCGCCGTCCCAGGAAAGACCCTTCATGAACCAGCTCACCCCCGCCGCCGACACCACCACCCTGTTCTCCCCCGCCGAGGCGGACGGTGCGGCACCGAGCATCCTTCCCACCGCGGGGCTTGCGGCGCTCTCCAAGCTCAACTGGGAGGAGCTGTATGCGCAGCTGAACGAGGAGGGCGTGGCGGTCACCCCGCCACTCCTCTCGCGCGCTCAGTGTCGGGAGATCATCGACACGTTCGACAAACCCGGCCTGTTCCGCTCCACCGTCGTCATGCAGCGGTACCAGTTCGGCCGCGGCGTCTACAAGTACTACACCGACCCGGCCACCGTCCCGCTGATCCAGACCCTGCGCGAGCGGCTGTATCCGCCGATGGCGTGGATGGCCAACCGGTGGGCGCCGCAGCTGAACGAACGTACCTTCCCCACCGCGCTGGAAGAGCTGCTGGCCGAGTGCGCGGACAAGGGGCAGCACCGCTCGACCCCGCTGCTCCTGCGGTACGGCCCCGGCGACTACGCCTGCCTCCACCAGGACATCTACGGCGACATCGTCTTCCCGCTGCAGATCGCCGTCATGCTCGACCAGCCCGGCGAGGACTTCACCGGCGGCGAGAACGTCTTCGTCGAACAACGGCCCCGGTTCCAGTCGCGGGCGATCGTCGTCAAGCCCCGGCTCGGCCAGGGAATGATCTTCCCGGTACGGCACCGCCCGGTCCGCGGCAAGAACGGCTTCCGCCGCCACCCGATGCGCCACGGCACCAACGCCGTCGAGACCGGACACCGCAACACCCTCGGCATCATCTTCCACAACGCCCGCTGACCCCCGCCCGCAGCGGAACGCCGGAACGCCACGCGCTCGCAGCAAGGACCTCACCATGAGCCAGACCATCCGACCTACGGGCCCGGTCGTCGACAGGATCGGCCGGTGCGACTGGGCAGCCCTGACCGATGAGTTGGGCGAGTACGGCAGCGCCCTGACGGACCGGCTGCTCACTGCAGCCGAATGCCGCGAGATCGCCGCGCTGTACCACGAGCCCGGCCACTTCCGTACGACCGTCGACATGGCGCGGCACCGCTTCGGCTCCGGCCAGTACCGCTATTTCACCCACGACCTGCCCAAGGTCGTACGGGAGCTGCGCGAGGCGTTCTACCCCCGTCTTCTCCCCGTCGCCCGCGACTGGGCGGCCAAGCTCGGCCGTCCCGCCCCGTGGCCGGACACGCTTCAGGAGTGGGTGGCCATGTGCCAAGAGGCCGGGCAGTCCAAGTCCGCGCAGATCCTGCTGCGGTACGGCCCCGGTGACTGGAACGCGCTGCACCGGGACGTGTTCGGCGAGATGGTCTTCCCGCTCCAGGTCGTCATCGGCCTGGACGCGCCCGGAGCGGATTTCACCGGCGGGGAGTTCCTGATGACCGAGCAGCGGCCCCGCGCCCAGTCGAGAGGTTCGTCCACCACCCTGCTCCAGGGACACGGGCTGGTGTTCACCACCCGCGACCGGCCGGTCGCCACCAAGCGGGGCTGGGCCAACGGACCGATGCGGCACGGTGTGAGCACCGTCCGCTCCGGCCTGCGGCACACCCTCGGGCTCGTCTTCCACGACGCGGCATGAGACCACGGCGAGCGCAAGCGGGTACCGAAAACGAAAGCAATCTTCCAGTGGATTACGCGGCACAGCGAAGAGCGCCTGCACTCCGCACTCAATTACCTACCGACTGTCGAGCACAAACGCGACTTCTGGCGAAGCCAGGAACAAGTCCCGCAGTCCACCTAAATCGAGATCACTGGGTTCTGTTGAACTCCGCGCGGCATAAGATGGTTTGAGGAAGTAAAAGAGACGAAAGATTTGCGCGGCCCTTCGCCTATCTTTGGCCCATGGAGATCATGCCGCGCGACCTCGTTGCCCCTCGTGTTGCCAATCCACTGTGTCAGCTGACTTTGGAGCAGCTACGGAGGCGGACGAGCCTGAAATGGCGGACGTACCCGGAGGACGTACTGCCGCTGTGGGTCGCCGAAATGGATGTTCCCCTGGCCGAGCCCGTCGCCCAGGCGATCCTGGACGCGGTGGCGCTGGGCGATACCGGCTACCCGACCGGGCGGGGGTACGCCGAGGCGCTGGCCAAGTTCGCCGGCGAGCGGTGGGACTGGGACGGGCTCGCGCTGGAGCGTACGGCCATCGTGCCGGATGTGATGCTGGGCATCGTCGAGATGCTGAAACTGGTCTCCGGACCGGGTGATCCGGTGATCGTCAACTCCCCGGTGTACCCGCCGTTCTACCAGCTCCTCGAGAACCTGGGCCGGCCCATCATCGAGGCTCCGCTCGGTGCGGACGACCGGCTCGACCCAGCCGTCCTGGAGGGCGCCTTCGACCACGCCCGCGAGGGCGGTGGCCGGCCCGTGTATCTGCTCTGCAGCCCGCACAATCCGACCGGCACCGTGCACACCGCCGACGAGTTGGCGGACGTGGCGGCGCTGGCGCGGACGGGTGGTATGCGGGTCGTCGTCGACGAGATACACGCCCCGATCGTGGCGGCGGGCACGACATTCGTCCCGTACCTGAGCGTGCCCGGCTCGGCGAGCGGGCTGTCGCTGATGTCGGCGTCCAAGGCGTGGAACCTGGCCGGACTCAAGGCCGCCCTGGCCATCGCAGGCCCCGATGCGGCCGACGATCTCGACCGCCTTCCCGAAGCGATCGGGCACCCCAGCCATGTCGGGATCATCGCTCACACCGCCGCGCTGCGGGACGGTGGCGACTGGCTCGACTCTCTGCTCGCCGGCGTCGACGACAACCGCCGACTGCTGGCCGACCTGCTGGCCGACCAGCTGCCCGCCGTACGCTACGCCCCGGGCCAGGCCACCTACCTGGCCTGGCTGGACTGCCGCGGCCTGGGCCTGCGCGACGACCCGGCCGCCGTGTTCCTGGAGCGCGGCCGCGTCGCCCTGAGCTCCGGTATCCCCTTCGGTACCGGCGGCGCCGGCTTCGTCCGGCTGAACCTGGCCACCTCACCCGAACTGCTCACCGAGGCGGTGCGGCGGATGGCCGCCGCGCTCGACTGACCGGGATCCTCAGGCGGTGATGGCCGTGCCGAGGACGGTCATCACGGCCACCGACCGGGCCTCGCACAGGTGCTTGAGGGCCGCGGCGAAGGAATAGCAGTCGAAGAGCGCTGAATGCTCCTTCCCTTCCGCGGGCTTGGGAAGGTCGAGCACCTGCCACAGGCGGCCGACGTTGGCCTTTTCCGTCTCCGGTGCGACGGTGTTCAGCCAGGGGCGGATATTCAGGAAATGCGCACCGAGGAACCCGTTCTTGACGTCTTCCCCTCGGGCTCGCGCCCAGCCCACGTTCTCCCCGAGAACGACCATGTCGTTACCGTAGGAAAGCACCGACTGCCCCCGGCAGAATCCGAGGAAGTCACCAAGTGCTTCCGCCGCGGATCCACCTTCCCGGTCCACCGTCCCCTGGTCGATTCCGGTCAACTCGGTGAAGTAGGACGACAGCCGCGGATTGACCACAGGTCGTACCAGCGCCTCGTACTCCTCGACGACGGAAAAGTCCTCACGCAGGCGCAACGCACCGATCTGCACAATCTCACGAAGCTGTCCCGGCGCCCCCCAGTCCTGCTCAAGCGCCCCCTGCCATGTCGTGAATTCAAGGTCGAACACAACAAACGTGGACACAACGGGCCTCCCTCTCGTACAAGTCGACGCAAGGCTATCGCCGCCCCGGCCTCGGCTCACCGCGTCGTGAGATCCGATCGTGGCGCCCGCCCCGACAGCTCAAGCACCTCATCGACCGACCACTGGTCGTAGACGTGCTCGCCGTACTTGGCGGCGACGACGCGGCCATCGCTCGCGATCAGGAAGTCAGCGGGAAGGCCGAGCCGACCGCCGTGCGGCCTGCCCGCCGGTCCGCGCTCCCGCCTGCGGACTATCGCCCACGCGCTGCGCAGGATCGCCCGGAGGATCGACCCCCAGGCGCGGGGGCTCAGCAGCGAGCGGGGCGCCGACTCCACGCCGAACTCGGCGTACAGCCGCTTGTCGGGATCGGCGATGACGGCGAACGGCAGGTCGGCCGTGTGCTCCAGCAGTTCCTCGGCGGGCGAGTGGAAGACCACGACCTCGCGAACGCCGGCCGCCTCGATCTCATCGTGCCGTCGCACCACGGAGCGCAGATGCAGATTGCAGACCGGGCAGCCGGCGAAGCGCCGGAACTGCAGATGGACCAGCCGGTCGGGGGCAGGGACGGCGACCGACGGGCCGGCGACGGAAGCGAGGACACGGGGGCTGACGGCCGAGCCAGGCACCAACGGCTCTCTGTTCACGGGCATTCGGGGTTCCCCTCATAAGCGTACGGCATACGCCTACGATCGTAAGCGTATGCCGTACGCTGTCAAGCGCCATGCCACGTCCCCGTTCACTCACACACGATCAGTTGGCCTCGGCCGCCCTCGCCGTCATCGACCGCGACGGGCTGGCCGGGCTCTCCATGCGCGCGGTCGCCACGGAACTCGGTATGAGCACGATGGGGCTCTACCGGTATGTGGACGAGCGCGACGAACTCGAACGGCTCGTCGTCGAGTTCGTGCTCGGCGCCGTCGACACCGAACCGCCACCGCCGGAGGCACCCTGGGACGAGCGCATCGAGGTCATGGTGCGGCGTCTGCGCGACACCTTGAGCGCCCATCCCGCGGTCGTCCCGCTGACGGTCGCCCATCGGCACCGTTCCCCGGGCGTGCTCCGCTGGTCGGAGACGGTGCTCGCCATCCTCATCGAGGCGGGCTTCGAAGGCGAACGACGGGTTGTCGCGCTGCGCAGCCTGCTCGCCTATGTGATCGGGGCCCTCCAGCTGGCCCACCTCGGGCCGCTGTCCGGCGACGGCACGGTCGCCATCTCCGCGCTGCGACCGACGGAGTTTCCACATATGGCCGAGACCGCGCGCGAGGCCCGGAACGTCGGCGCCGACCAGGAGTTCTTCGGTGGGCTGGCCGCGCTGATGCGCGGCCTGAACGCATGACGCCGGGGTACGACGCCGTCCGGTCAGGTTGTGGCGGCGGGGCCTGGCGGCAGGTGGACCGTCATGATCAGGTGGCAGGTTTCGACACCTGAGCCGCGGTACGTATGAGGCGCGGTACGTATGAGGCGCGTCGCCGTCAGCCTCCTCGCCGTGACCTGAGCAGGTCCGCGCGGGTACGTACGAGCTTCCCGTGTTCTCCTCAGACGTCCAGCGCGCATGAGGCCGACGGTGGCGTGGCGGTGTCGCTGAGCAGGCCCTCGACCTCGCTGTGGGCGGTGTCCACGATGGACCGTACGCAGGCAGCGGCATCCGCCGGGCGCCCCTCGGCGACGGCCTGCGCGACTTCCTGGTGGCGCCGGACCGCCGCCTCGTCGACCCGCTCCGGCATCAGGCTCAGCTCGCGGCGGGCGGTCAGCAACTCCTCCGTGACCTCGGCGAGCTGGGCGAACATCCCGTTGCCCGACGCGGTGAGCAGCGCCCGATGGAACGCGGCGTCCGCCGCCACGAACCCGGCCGTGTCCGCCTCGGCCGCCGCGGTCGCCATCGCCCGGGCGTGCGCCAAAAGCGCGTTGCAGGTTTCGTCGTCGCCCGAGGCCGCGGCGAGCGCGGCCGCGGACGGCTCGACGGCGGCGCGCAGTTCCGCCAGTTCGCGCAGTTGGGCCCCGCGGTGCGGTGAGTTCAGCCGCCAGCGGATGACCTGGGGGTCGTACAGGTTCCACTCGGTCATCGGCCGTACGGTGATGCCGACGCGGGGGCGGGAGGTGACGACTCGCTTGGACTCCAGCACGCGGACCGCTTCCCGGGCGACGGTCCGTGAGACGCCATAGCGCTCCTGGACGTCCTCCAGGCGCAGCACCTCGCCGGCGCGGGTCTCCTCCGCGGCGAGGGACAGGCCGATCTGGTCCACCACCTGTCCGTGCAGCCCTTGCAGTTCCACGCGCTCCCCGTTTCCGTCCTGCTCTACCGCCCTCGACCGTCCCGGGGTTTCAGCGGGCCTGTGCGAGGCGGCCGAGGAGCGTGGTCACCCGCTCGCCCGCCGCTTGGGCGCCGCCCGAGGTGAGCGCCGAGCCCATGCCGCAGGCGACGGCCCCGGCCGCGATCCACTCCGGTGCGTTGTCCATTGTCACACCACCGGTGGGGATCACGGGGGCCTGGGGTAGCGCGGCCCGTACGTCGCGCAGCCAGCTCGGCGATGCGCCGGAGGCCGGGAAGAGCTTGAGCGCGTCCGCGCCCTCCTCCAGGGCGCGGACCATTTCGGTCGGGGTGGCGACGCCGGGGAAGACCGGCACGCCGTAGCGGTGTCCGGTGCGGATCACCTCCGGGTGCAGGCTCGGCGACACCAGGAACCGGGCGCCCGCCTCCACCGCGGCCCGCGCGGCGGGGGCGTCGATGACCGTGCCGGCGCCGATCAGGGCATCCGGCCGTTCCGCGGTCAACTCCGCGACGGCGCTCAGCGCGCGCGGCGTGGTCAGCGCCACCTCCACGGCGTTCAGCCCGGCGTCGAGCACGGCCACGGCCGCGGCCAGGGCCTCCCGCGGCCCGGCCGCCCGGACGATCCCGAACACCCGCTGAGCGGTGACGGCCCGGACGATGTCCCATCGATACATGAGTGCTCCTGGTGCGGTGCGTGGTGCGGTGTGTTGGGTGAATGCCGGGCATCAGCGGTGGACGGTCTCCGCGGCGCCCGTGAACGACGACAGCGCGCGGTCCAGGCCCCGGCGATCGGGAAGGCCGTCGGTGTCGGTGGTGCACTGCACCACGAGCGCGGCGACCGCGGCCGCCGCCGCCAGACAACGGTCGTACGGTGCGCCACTCAGGACCCCGGAGAGAAACCCGGCGGCGAACGCGTCGCCTGCCCCCACCGGGTCGGCGGCCGGTACCCGGAATGCGTCCTGTCGCCATGTGCCGTCCGCCGTACTGCAGGTGGCCGACTTGTCGCGGTGCTTCACCACGGCCGTGGTGACACCCGCGGTGAGCAGCCCGTGGGCCGTCGTGCCCAGCAGCTCCAGCTCGTCCTCGCCGGCCAGAGTTACGTCCGCCTGTTCCAGCAGCGGCCCCACGACCGTGCGCCAGCGCTCGGGGGTGCCCAGTTTCAGCCGTACGTTCGGGTCGAAGGAAACCGTCGCGCCGGCCGCGCGGGCCAGCTCGAGCAGCCGCAGCGTCGCCGTGTGGGCGGTGTCCGAGAGCATGGGGGTGATCCCCGTGATGTGCACCAGCCGGGCGCCCTCCACCATCTCGGCGGTCAGCTCGTCGGCGGTGAGCCGGGACGCCGCCGAGCCGGCCCGGTGGTACTGCACATCGATCGCCCGCGCCGGATGGCTGTCCCGCAGCAGCAGCCCGGTGGGCGCGGAGGGATCCACGACGGCGTACGACGTGTCGATGGCGTCCGCGCGCAGCTGAGCCAGCACGGACCGGCCGGACGGGTCGTCGCCGACGCGGCCGAGCCAGCGCGCGTGGTGTCCGAGCCTGGCGAGCCCGGTCGCCACGTTGGACTCCGCGCCCGCCACGGAGCGCCGGAACACCGTCGCCCGCTCCAGCGGCACCCCGGGCTCCGCCACCATCAGAAGCATCGCCTCGCCGCATGTCACGACCTCGGGCGCCACCGGCCGCCCGGGTGCGGCGCTCATCAGAACGCCTGCCGCGGCGGGGCGGAATCGGTGGAGCCGACCAGGAAGTCGAGATCGGCGCCGGTGTCGGCCTGGGTGACATGCCGGGTGTAGAGGTACGTCCAGCCGCGGTCGGCGGGCGGCTTCGGTGGTTGCCACTCGGCCCGCCGCTCGTCCAATTCGGCGTCCTCGACCAGCATGTCCAGGCGCCGCCCCGGTACGTCGAGCCGGACCCGGTCCCCCGTACGTATCAGCGCCAGCGGCCCGCCGACCGCCGCCTCCGGGGCGACGTGCAGCACACAGGCGCCGAAGGCCGTACCGGACATGCGCGCGTCGGATATCCGCACCATGTCCCGGACCCCGGCGTCGAGGAGCTTCTTGGGCAGCGGCAAGTTGCCCACCTCCGGCATCCCGGGGTAGCCGCGCGGGCCGAGGTTGCGGACGACGAGGACGGTGTCGGCGGTGACATCGAGGTCGTCGTCCTCAGCGACGGCCAGATACTCCTCCACGGAGTCGAAGACCAGGGCGGGGCCGGTGTGCCGGAGCAGTGCTGGGTCGGCGGCGGACTGCTTGACGACCGCGCCGTCGGGCGCGAGGTTGCCGCGGATCACGGCGGTGCCGGTGCCGGCGGGCTGCACCGGATTGTCGAGCGGGCGGATCACCTCACGGTCGTACACCTCGGCGCCCGCGCAGTTGTCGACGAGGCTCCGGCCGGTCACGGTGACGGTGTCGTGGTGCAGCCGGTCCCGCAGATCGTTGATGAGCGCGGGCAGCCCGCCGGCGTATGCGAACTCCTCCATCAGGAAGCGGCCGGACGGCATCAGGTCCACCAGCAGGGGCAGTTCGGCGCCGAGCCGGTCGAAGTCGTCGAGCGCGAGCGGTACGCCGAGCCGGCCGGCCACGGCGAGGAGGTGTACGACGGCGTTGGTGGAGCCGCCGATCGCCGCATTGACCCGAATGGCGTTCTCGAACGCCTCGCGGGTCATGATCCGGCCTGGGGTGAGTGCGCTGCCCGCGAGTTCGACGGCGCGGGCGCCGGTGGCCTCGGCGAGCGTGCCGCGGCGGGCGTCCACGGCGGGCAGACCGGAGGCGCCCGGCAGCATCATGCCCAGCGCCTCGGCGAGACAGGCCATCGTCGAAGCGGTGCCCATGGTCATGCAGTGGCCCGCCGAGCGGTTCAGCGAGGACTCGAACTCGGTGAACTCCTGCTGGGTGATCGTGCCCGCCCGCAGCTCCTCGGTCATCCGCCAGATGTCCGTACCCGAGCCGACGTTACGGCCGCGAAAGCGCCCGTTGAGCATCGGGCCACCGGTGAAGACGATCGCCGGCACCCCGGCGCTGGCGGCGCCCATCAGCGCGGCGGGGGTGGTCTTGTCGCAGCCGGTCAGGAGGACGACGGCGTCCAGCGGATTGGCCCGGATCTGCTCCTCGATCTCCATGGCGGCGAGGTTGCGGTAGAGCATCGAGCTCGGGCGGAGGAACGGCTCGCCCAGCGACATCGCGGGAAACTCCAGCGGGAAGCCGCCCGCCTGCAGCACACCGCGCTTCACGGCGTCGGCGAGGATCTGCAAGTGGCCGTTGCACGGCGTCAGTTCGGAGTAGGTGTTGCAGATGCCGATCACGGGGCGGCCGTCGAAGTTATGACCGCCGCGGCCCATGGCGCGCAGATGGTGCCGTGAGATGAAGCCGTTCTTCCCTCCGTCGCCGAACCAGGCGCGGCTGCGGAGGGGGGTGGCGCTGTCGGCGGTGGCGGTGGCGGTGGGCGAGGGGTTGAGCGCGGCCATGCGCGATGTCCTTTCGGTGCGCTGAGGTGGCCGTGACCAAGCTGTGTCCCATCCACCTCTTCAATGGTGCTATCAAATCACGATACCTTCCGTGACCGTCCAGAGGATCAACGTCGAAACTCCTGGGAGAGAGAGCCGCATGGAAGCGAAAGTGATGAAAACGGTCACCTGGCGGCTGATGCCGTTCCTGGTGCTGCTCTATTTGGTCGCCTATGTCGACCGGTCGAACGTCGGGTTCGCCAAGCTGACACTCCAAGACGAACTGGGGCTGTCCAGCGCCGCGTTCACCCTCGGCCAAGTCGCGTTCTTCGTCGCGTACGCGATCTTCGAAGTGCCCAGCAACATCCTTCTCGAGCGGTTCGGAGCGCGCCGCTGGTTCACCAGGATCATGGTCAGCTGGGGCCTGGTCACCATCCTCACGGCCCTGGTCTCCACCGCCTGGCAGTTCTACGCCGCCCGTTTTCTGCTCGGCGTGGCCGAGGCGGGGTTCTACCCCGGCGTCCTCTACTACCTGACCAAGTGGTACCCGTACCGCTACCGGGCGCGGATGACCGGCTGGTTCATGATGGCGTCCCCGCTCGCCTTCATCATCGGCAATCCGCTCATGGGCGCGCTCGGCGACCTGGACGGCACCCTCGGCCTGGAAGGCTGGCAGTGGATCTTCGTTGCCACCGGGTTGCCCGCCATACTGCTCGCCGTCGTCACTCTCCGTATCCTCCCGGACGGACCGGACGAGGTGCGCTGGCTGACCGCCGACGAGAAGGGCTGGATCGCCGATGAACTCGGCCGAGAGACGGACGCGCTGGGCGCGGCCCACGAGAACCCGCTGAGCGCACTGCGCGACAAGCGCGTCGTGTGGATGGCGCTGTACTTCCTGTGCTTCCCTCTCGGCGCCTACGGCCTCAGCTTCTGGCTGCCGACCATCGTCGACGGCTTCGGTGGCCTGTCCTCCACGGCCACCGGGTTCATCACCGCCATCCCCTATGTCTTCGTCGCCCTCGGCCTGTACGTCGTGCCGAAGCTCGCCGACCGCAGCGGCTCCCGCTACCCGTGGATCGCCGCCACCACGGCCGTGGGCGCCCTGGGCCTGGCCGCCACCGCGCTGGTGGACAACCACGTGCTGCAGATGGCGCTCATCAGCGTGGCCGCGGTGGGCATCTTCGCCGGACAGCCGGTGCTCTGGTCGCTGCCGTCCCGGTTCCTCACGGGCGTTCAGGCCGCCTCGGGCATCGCCATGATCAACGCCGTGGGCAACCTGGGCGGCGGATTCGGTCCCATGGGGATCGGTGTGATCGTGGACCACACCTCGTCCCCTGTCACCGGTCTGTGGTTCCTGGTCGCCGCGATGGCCGTGGCCACCGTCGCCACCTTCGGTATCAAGCGGCTGATCGAGGGCCGGCCCGTCATCGCGGACACGCAGCAGCGGGACACCGAACTCGGGCGCTCCACGGTCTGAGCCACCCCGGCCGCCCAGCCACCAGCTGAACCCTCCGCCGGCTCACCCGGCGCCGAGGCCGCCGAAGCAACCGCGGCCGACGCGCCGGTGGCGGAGGGGGCACCCCACCGGAGAGGAGCGACATCCGCGGCGGCATGCACGGCCGTCAGGAGCCGGCAGTGGACACATGGCGAGCCAACTCGTCGGCCAGGCGTTGCATGACCGTGCGGTTGGCGCGCCGCATCGTGGGCCGTACGACCGGGGACAGTAGCCGGTCGGCGAGAGGGGCGCGTTCCCAGGCGTACGTGAACGAGATGCGGCTGCCGCCGGTTGGCAGCGGTTCGACGGTGTAGGTGCCGTGGGCCACGCGTCGGCCGGCCGCGCTGACGTTGCGTTCGACGATGCGCCGCGGCGCTTCGGCCTCGACGACCTCGATGGTGACATCGGTCTTCGTACCGCCCAGCGCCGCGGTGACCGTGGCGCATGATCCGATGCCGCGATCGGGGCCGCTGTAGCGGTAGTCGGTCAGGTAGTGGTTGGTGAATCGCTCGTGATGAGCCATGACATCGAGGAAGTCGTAGACCTGCTCGGGCGTCTGCGGTACGTCGATCGACACGGTGACGGGGATCATGTACCAGACGGTACAGGCCCCATGTACCGATTGGTACACTCGCGACGTGGTGAATACGAACGACGCGCATTCCGAGGGCGAGGCCGGGCAGGGCACGGACGGGGACCAGAACCGGGACCGGCGTACACAACTGGTGGAGGCGGCGGTCGACCACGTCGCGGCGCACGGCATCACGGATCTGAGCCTGCGCCGCCTGGGCGCCGCGATCGGCGTCAGTCACCGCATGCTGATCCACTACTTCGGCTCCAAGGAACAGCTGCTCATCGAGATCGTCCGGACGTCGGAGCGGCGCCAGCGCGATCTGCTGTCCCAGCTGCGCCTGGAGCCCGGTCTCTCGCCCGCCGATGTCGCGCGGCGGCTGTGGCGGCAGCTGACCGACCCTCGGCTGGCCGGTCAGGAACGGCTCTTCTTCGAGGTCTGCGGGCACGCCCTGCGGGGCCGCCCGGAGGCGGCCCCGGTCCTCGAAGGGCTCGTGACGGACTGGCTGGAACCGCTTGTGGCAGCCGAGACCGGCGCGGGGGCGGACCCTGACGTGGCCCGGAACCGCGCCAGGCTGGGGCTCGCCACCGTCCGCGGTCTGCTGCTCGATCTGCTCGCCACCGGTGACCGCGCCGGTGTCGACGCGGCGATGGAGGAGTTCCTGCGGCTGTTCTACGGCTCGAAGTGAGAGCCGCTGATCACGCGGAGCAGCCGACCCGGCCAATGGAACACCGGACGTCACACCGGCCGCGTGTCCTCCTGAAGGCGGGAGAACAGCGGCTGTGCGGCGGGCAGACGCCCCTCGACCGGTGTCAGCTGTCCGGTGATCCGCGTGGCGGCATCGGGGATGAAGGGGCGTAGTTCATCGGCCAGTACGCGACATGCGGTGACCAGTGTGACGAGGACGGTGTCGAGCCGCTTCGCAGCTTCACCGTCGCCCTGCCGCTCCGCCCGAGCCAGTTCCCATGGCCGGGTGGCATCGATACATCGGTTGACTTCCTCCACGATGTTCCAGACAGCGCGAGTGGCGCGCCGGAAGTCGAAGTCGGCCAAGGCGGCGTCGACGAGACCGGGCACCTTCCGGCAGATGTCCGCCAGTGCCAACCCGCTGGAGGGGGCGGAGACGGGGACGGTTCCGCCGCGAAAGCGGTGGACCATGGTCACGATGCGATGGACGAGGTTGCCCAGTCCCCCGGCGAAATCCGCGTCCGCGCGGGCGGTCAGACGGTCGGGAGTGAAGTCGGCGTCCCCGACCCGGGGCACATCGCGCAGAAGCCACCAGCGCACCGCGTCGGTGCCATAGGTCGCGGCCAGTGCGGCCGGGTCGACGGTGGTTCCGGCGGACTTGCTGATCTTGCGGCCGTCTACGGTGAGGTAGTCGTGGACCAGGATGTCGGTGGGCAGCGGAAGTCCGGCCGACAGCAGCATGGCCGGCCAGAACACGGCGTGGAAGCGCACCACCCCCTTGCCGACCAGGTGGACGCGGCGCTCGCTGGTGGCCCACCACTGGTCGTAGGCAGCGTCATCGGTGCCGTATCCAAGGCTGGTGACGTAGTTGCCCAGGGCGTCCCACCACACATAGACGACCTGGCTCGGGTCTTCGGGCACGGGGATGCCCCAGCCCCGGGCGCGGCTGTGGGAGCGGGAGACGGAGAAGTCGTGCAGACCGCCGTCGATGAGGGCCAGGACCTCGTTGCGGCGGGCGACGGGCTCGATGCGCAGGTCGCCGCTGGAGATCAGCTGATGGAGGCGGTCGGCGTAGCGGGACAGCCGGAAGAACCAGTTCTCCTCCGCGACGAGCTGAGGTTCGGTGCCATGCTCGGCACATCGTCCATCGACCAGTTCGTCAGGGGTGTAGAACTGCTCGCAGCCCACGCAGTACAGACCCTCGTACTCCTTGCGATAGAGGTCGCCCGACGCGGCGCACCGGCGCCACAGCCGTTCGACTCCGACGCGATGGCGCGGATCGCTGCTGGTGCGGATGAAGTCGTCGAAGGAGAGCGCCAGTGGACCGCGCAGTGCGGCGAACGCGTCGGCGTTACGGTCGACGAACGACTGCACATCGACGCCGGCCGCTTCAGCGGCCAGGACGTTCTTCAGAGAGTTGTCGTCGGTTCCGCTGAGCAGCCGGACTTGCTCGCCTCGCCTGCGGTGGTGACGGGCCAACGTGTCCGCTTGGACGAGTTCCAGGGCGAAACCCAGGTGCGGGCGCGCGTTGACGTACGGAATGGTCGTGGTGATGTAGCGATGTGGTGCGGTCATCGGTCCTCCTACCGGGTAGCGAGGCCTGGTCGCACAACAGCCGAGGCCCCGTCCCGGGGCCTCGGATTCGGTACGCGTCCGTGCTCAGCAGCCCCGTCGAGGGGGCATCATCCGATGCTGAGGCGAAAGCGTGATCATGCGCCCGAGGGTAGCAACGGAGCGTCGTCGCAGCATGCTGTTTACGCCCCTTGGCGAAGTCGACTATGTGACCTCGCCTCACTCGACGCGGTCCCGACACGCTCATCTCTGTGAGTTGCTGTGAACTACCGGCTGACCGACTGCCGCGACCTGCCGCTTTCCACCGGAGGTGACTCCCGGTTCGCATGCCACACCCAGACTCGTGCAGATCCGTCCCAGAACAGCGGATCACTGTGAAGGCTCAGACGATCTCGACCGCATAAGGGTCCAGAGAGAAGGCAGAGCGCTTCATGCACGAACACACGAGTTGGAACAGGCGGCTCGTCGGCCAGGTGGCCATCCTGATTTTGGTGAACGCCATGGTGGACACGGTCGTCACGGCACCGCTCCTCGTCCTTCCCGAGATGCTCGACCACTTCGGCACCGATCAGTCGGCGTGGATCGACGCCAGTTCGCTGCTCGCGGGAGCGATGTGGGCGCCACTGCTCGGAAAGAGCGCCGATATCCACGGCAAGCGCAAAGTGCTGGTCATGACGTTGCTCACCGCCTTGGCCGGCGCCCTGGTGTGCCTTGTCGCGCCCAGCCTCTGGGTGCTCATCCTCGGACGCCTGCTGCAGGGAGCGGCCGTGGGGGCCGTCTTCCTCACGGTCGCCCTCATCCGGGACCTATGCGCGCCCGACCTGGCGATGATCGCCACCGGCATCGTGACCTCGGGCTCCGCGCTTCTCAGCATCGGGATGCCCGTTCTCTTCGAGATAACGGCCGCGGAGTTCGGCTGGCGGAGTGTGTTCGTCGCGTCGGCGGTGTTCGCGGCCATCGCGGCCGTTCTCGTACACAGGCTCCTTCCCGCGTCCACGCTCAGGACACCGGGCAAGGTCGACATCGCAGGGGCCCTGCTGCTCGGCGGAGGTCTGGCGGCGGTGCTCAGCTATATCAGTCTCGGGTCGGACTTCGGCTGGTTCGCCGTGGGGCCGCTCGCCCTGCTCGTGGCCGGTGCCGCGGCACTGGCCAGGTGGTTCCTGGTGGCGAGCCGGGTTCCCGAGCCCGTGATCGACGTCAGGAACCTCGGCAGGCCACTGGTGCTCACGCTCCTCGTGGTCGTCTTCGGAACCGGCGCGTACCAGAGCATGCTCACGCTCTTCGGCCTCATCGCCAAGGTCTCGGCGGATCAGCACCTCGGGTACGGACTCGCCGCCCCGGGAGCGCTGGGCCTGCTGTACGGCGTACCGGCGATCGGAATCGTGCTCGGCGGCACCCTGGCCGGGGCGCTGGGAACACGCTTCGGGCCGGCCGTGACCCTCGCCGGCGGCGTGGCGCTCGGGGCGGTGGGCACCGTCGGGATGTTCCTCGGGGACTCCCTGCTGCCTCTCGCGGTCGTGTGCTCCTTTCTGTTGAGCCTCACCGCGGGAACGCTGGTGACATCCGGCTTCAACATGGCGGCGACGCTCGCGCCCCCGGAGCGACAGGGCGTCGTGTCCAGCATGGTGATGGTCATGGTCGCGACCGGGGCGGTGATTCTGAAGTTCGTGGGTTCGGCCGTGCTCAAGTCCACCAACATGGTCGTCGACGGTGAAACGGTGAACTCGGCCGCGGGGGTCCACGGTTACATCGCGATGGCGACCGGCGCGTTCGTGGCCGCCGCCGTGGTGGCCGTCATCCTGCTGCGAACCCGTCGCAGCGCGGCAGAAGATAAGATTCACGCAATTACGGCCATGAACGAGAGTTGAACAATGACGTCGATGGACGACATCCTGAGGGAAATCACCGACCTTCGGGAGGTTATGACGAACCGTTTCAGGCAGGTTGAGGCGCTGACGAATCTCTACGCGATCGTTCCCGTCAAGCACGCGATGCCACAACCCACAAAGTGGACGGCCTCGCCCGATCTCCTGCTGTTCCTGATCTCGCAGATCCAGAAGCGGCGTCCGGTCTCCATCCTGGATATAGGAAGCGGCGCCACAACGGTCTGGATGGCAAACGCGCTTCGCCATTTCGACATCCCCGGGAAGATCGTCTCGATCGACCACGACGAAAACTTCGGCGCCGAGACAGCCGCCACGTTGCGGCAGCAGGGGCTGGACGCGTATGCACAGGTGCGTATCGCCCCACTGGTCGAGGTGGACATCAAGGGAGAGCGCCGGCACTGGTACGACCCGAAGCGGCTGGACGATGTCGAGAACTGCGACATGGTGGTGGTCGACGGGCCTCCGGGGTTCATGTATCCGCTTTCCAGGTACCCGGCACTCCCCCTGCTGGAAGCGAAGGTGAGCGACGAGGCAAGGATAATCATGGACGATGCGAGTCGTCCCGACGAGCGGGAGATAGTCGAGCGCTGGTGCCGCGAGTATCCGGATTGGTCCTCCGAATTTATCGGCCATGAAAAGGGGACGGCTGTTCTCACACGGCGCTGAAGTGCCCGGTCCCGGGCGGGGCGGAATACCGGCGATCGGTATCCCGCCCCAGCCTGATCAGAGGAAGCTGACGCCCTGGGCGAGGGCGAGTTCACTGGAGTAGTTGATGGTGTTGGTGGCCGCGCGCATATAGGACTTCCAGGCGTCGGACCCGGACTCCCGGCCGCCGCCGGTGTCCTTTTCGCCGCCGAAGGCGCCGCCGATTTCGGCTCCTGAGGTGCCGATGTTGACGTTGGCGATGCCGCAGTCGGAGCCGGCGGCGGACAGGAAGATCTCGGCTTCCTGCTGGTCGCGGGTGAAGATGCTGGACGACAAGCCCTGGGGGACGTCGTTGTGCAGCGCGATCGCCTCGTCGAGGGTGTCGTAGGTGAGTACGTACAGGATCGGTGCGAAGGTCTCCTCCCGCACGACATCGGTCTGTTCGGCGACGCGGACGAGGACCGGCTCGGTGTAGGCCGCCGAGGGCGCGGCCTCGGTCAGGCGCCGGTTTCCGCCGACGAGGATCTTGCCGCCCTGGGCCTGGACGCGGGTGAGGGCGCCCAGCATGGCGTCGAGGGCCGCGGTGGAGATGAGCGGGCCGACGAGCGTGGTGTCGTCGAACGGATTGCCGATGGGGAGCTTGTGGTAGGCGGCGGTCAGCCGCTCGATGAGGGTACCGGCGATATCGCGGTGAACGATGAGGCGGCGCAGCGTCGTACAGCGCTGGCCTGCGGTGCCGACCGCGGCGAAGACGATGCCCTGGAGGGTGAGGTCCAGGTCGGCGGAGGGGGCGACGATCGCCGCGTTGTTGCCGCCGAGTTCCAGCAGGCTGCGGCCGAACCGGGCCGCGACGCGGGGGCCGACCTCGCGGCCCATACGGGTGGAGCCGGTGGCGCTGACGAGCGCCACGCGCGGGTCGTCGACCAGCTGCTCGCCGATGGCGCGGTCGCCGAGCACGAGGCGGTGTACGTCGCGGGGCGCGCCGACCTCGTCGGCGGCCCGGGCGAGCAGGTGGTCGCAGGCCAGGGAGATCAGTGGGGTGAGTTCCGAGGGCTTCCAGACCACGGTGTCACCGCACACGAGGGCGATGGCGGTGTTCCAGGACCATACGGCGGCGGGGAAGTTGAAGGCGGAGATGACACCGACCACGCCGAGGGGATGCCAGGTCTCGGCCAGGCGGTGGCCGGGGCGTTCGGAGGCGATCGTACGGCCGTAGAGCTGGCGGGACAGGCCGACGGCGAAGTCGCAGATGTCGATCATTTCCTGGATCTCGCCAAGCGCCTCGGAGCGGATCTTGCCTGCCTCGACGGTGACGAGGTCGGCCAGGTCGCTCTTGTGCTCGCGCAGCAACTCGCCGAGGCGGCGGACAAGTTCACCGCGGCGCGGAGCGGGCGTGGTGCGCCAGGTGAGGAAGGCCGTACGGGCGGCGGCGACGGCCTCTTCGGTGTCGGCGTCGGTGGCGGCCGTCAGCCCGAGAAGGTTCTCGCCGGTGATGGGGGTGCGGGCGTGGAAGTCGGCGCCCTCGGGCACGTCGACGCCGATGTTCTGGAGGCTGGTACGGGCGCGGGCGCGCAGGTCGTCCGTGGTGGGCAGGGCTGTGCTGGTCATGATGGTCCTTGGGGGTGTGAGGGGTCGGGGGTCAGTCGAGGGCGCCCGTGAGATCCAGCTCGCGGGCGACCTGTGCGAGTGAGCGGTTGCGCTGCTGCTCGTAGAGGGCGAACGGATCCAGCACGTCGTGGCCGATCGCGCCGGAGAGCCAGGCGGCGTCGTAGGCGGTGCCTTCGTGCTCGTTGTTGCGGATGCCCTCGCCGCTGAGGTTGGACTGGAAGATGCCGGCGGCGGAGCGGGGCAGGAAGTCCTCGTAGACGATGGGCTCGGCGCACACCCAGCCCTGCCGCACCAGTTCACTGACGCTGGTGGGGGGTCGGCTGCCGTCGCGTGGCCGGTCCGGGTCGAGCCGGTAGGTGAAGTAGGCCAGTCCCGCTGCGGCGAGTTCCCGTTCGCTGCCGGGCAGGTGCCGCTCCCATACGGCGCGCGCGATATCGCTGCGCGCTGCCGACGGCTTCTGGGACACCTGCTCGTCGATGTGGCCCAGGAGTTCGTCGTAGAGGGCGCGGCCCTTGCGGGTGAGGGCGATGCCGCGGGCCTCGACCTCACCGAAGCGGACTCGTAGGGCGCCGCTGACGACGCTGCCGTCCGGGGTGCGCATCGCGCGGGGTTCGGCCAGCGCCCGGAAGGAGGTCTGCCGCAGCAGGACGTCGGGGCCCTGCCACTTCGGCGGGCCCTGGATGGTGTCGATCATCTCGATGCCGCGCTCGGTCATCCGCCGGTACAACTCGTCGATGTCCAGGACGCGCGGGGTGAGGTGGTTGATGTGGGTGCTGCGGACCCCGCCGATGTCCGCGGCGACGGCGGAGATCCGCCCCAGGGTCTCGTACCACGCCTGGTCGACCGGCTCGGGCGACAGCTCGAAGGCGTGCACGGCGAGTCGCAGAAAGCGCTCGGCCTCCGCCTCGGGCAGCTCCCGCTCCGCCGTGGCGCGGTCGGCCAGCGCGAGCAGTTCGGCGGGGAAGAGTTCGCGGTCCGCGAGGAAGGCTTCCAGGCGTGAGCGCAGATCGGCGTCGAAGAAGCGGGGGTCGGCCGGGGTGAGCATGGAGGTGAACACCCGGAAGGGGTTACGGGCCAGTTCCTCGCCGTCGACCGGCCGGAAGGCGGTGGAGATGACGGGGACGGCGCTGGCGGCGGCCTCCCGCAGATCGTAGAAGCCGACCGGATGCATGCCCAGGGCGGAGAAGATACGGGCGACCTGACGCAGTTCCCGCGGCGTGCCGACGCGGATGGCTCCGTGCCGCTCGGCGGTCACCCGGCTGATGGACCCCAGGCGTTCGGCGTCGGCTCCCCGCGCGCGCAGGACGTCCTCGTTGACCTCGCGCGAGACGTCCACGAGCGTGGTGTAGGCGGGAACCTCCTGCCCGTACATCTCCGACAGCCGCGCCGCGAATGCGGCCCGCAGCTGCCACTGAGTGATCGTTGACATGGTTCGGCCTTTCGGTCGGGGTTCACACCACGTGCGCTTCGGGGCGGATATCGGCGCCGTCACGGAACCGGTCGGCGCTGAGCGGGGAGATGTCGGTGAACGGCTCGCGCCCCAGGTACAGGTCGCGCATGACCTCGCCGATCGCGGGCGCCTGAAGGAAGCCGTGGCCGGAGAACCCGGCGGCGTAGAGGAAATCGGGCAGTTCGGCGGAGCGGCCGATCAGCGCGTTGTGGTCCGGCGTGTTCTCGTACAGGCCGGCCCATCCGCCGACGGTCTCCATATCGGCCAGGGCCGGGGCGCGGCGGCGGGCGACGGTGCGGAACAGCTCCAGCCACTCCGGGGTCCAGGTGGTGTCGAAGCCGTCTTCCTGGTCGGGGTCGGCCAGCCCGAACAACAGCCCGTCGTCGCTGTTGTGGAAGTAGCCGGACGAGGCGAAGTCGATGGTGAACGGGATGCGCGGGGCGGGCGGTGCGAGTGGCGCGGTGAACGCCAACTGCCGCCTCACGGGCCGGATCGGGAGGCTGATCCCGGCCATCTCGCCGATCTGCGCCGACCAGGCTCCCCCCGTGCAGATGACGGTGGAGCAGGCGATGCTGCCGTGGCTGGTGTGCACCCCGGTGACGCGGTCCCCCGCCGTGCGGATACCGGAGACGGCGGTGTGGGTGGCGAGGACGACACCGGCCCGGCCCGCGGCCCGCGCGTACCCCTGGACGACCAGTGCGGGGCGGGCGTGCCCGTCGGCCGGGGAGTACGCGGCGGCCAGGAGGCCGTCGGTACGGATGTAAGGACACAGGCGCCGGGCCTCGGAGGGGCTGATCATACGGCTCGGCACATCGAGGCTGTTCTGGAGCTCGACGCCGGTCTCGAAGTCGCTCACCTGCTGTTCGCTGTCGAGCAGGAAGAGGTAGCCGACGGTGTCGAGCCCGATGTCGGCGCCGGGGCGGTGCGGAAACTCCTGGTAGGCACGCAGGCTGCGGCTGCCGAGCTCGATATTGAGCGGATCGGAGAACTGGGCGCGTACGCCTCCGATCGGCTTGCCCGAGCTGCCGCAGCAGAGGTCGCCGCGCTCGACGACGACGATATTCCGCACCCCGGCCTCGGCGAGGTGAAACGCGGTGCTCGCACCCATCACACCGCCGCCGATGATCACAACATCGGCGGAGGTCGGAACGGTGCGGAAGGCGGAGAAGGACAACGGGCCACTCCCTTCCAGAGGCCACCCCGTCGGACGGAGACGAGTCGGACGAAGACGGGTCCGTATCCAGGGGGCGGCGGGGCTGTCAGTACAGAGCGATGCCGAGCACAATCTCCGCGTCATCGTGCAGCAACCCGACCGTTGACGTCTATCAAGGGTTGGCCGACGCCGCCGCCAGGCGGTTCGAGGCTCGTTCTAGGATCTTCGGCATGGCGAAGCGCGCGGTACATCGGCGGGCCCGGAAGATCCTGGGCGAGGACCCCGTGGCCGTGGTCTGGTGCGAGATCCACAAGCCCATCCCCACACCGCCGAAAGACGTGCACCGCGCCGCGGGCAAGAAGCGGCTCAAGCCGGGCCATCACTGGCTGCTGTACGTCGGGGGCGTGGTGTTCTTCTTCGTCGTCATCCCGCTGATGCTGATCGACAAGCTGGGTGACGGACTCGGCCGCCCCGCTGCCTCCCGCCGCGACCGTACGCGCGACCGCACCCGCGACCGTCAACAGGATCCGACCAACGGCATCTTCGACGGCGACTGGAACCTGACCGCGGGCCAGTTGCTGTTGCGCTGGTACGGGCACTCCCCCAACCCGAAACGCCTGGTCATGCTGGCCCACGAGCGTGTCTGCATCGCCACGTCCCCTCGCCGTCGGCTGTCGCCCACCAAGGCCGATGACTTCCGGACCGTCGCGGAGTTTCCCCTCGATCAGGTCCGTGTCGAAGGCGAGGCGGGCCAGCCGCGCGGATTCGCCACTTTCCAGCTCCGCTTCACCGACGGCTCCTGGCTGGAGGTAGGGCGGCTGGGCGAACCTGAGGACGCCGACCACTTCCTTCGCACCATCAGCAGCTGACGAGCTGAGGCCCCCTTCCGGGTGGGTGCCACATTGGACACACCGCATGCCTCTGCACCATTATGTGCATATGAGCGCACGCATGCATCAATCGGCGGATGCCAGTGAATGACGAGCAGGCGACCCCGACCAGGTCGCATACGCATCCCAGCGGCGTGGCGCAGTTCTCCACCGCCGCCCATGTCTTCTCGCTGCTCTCCGATCCGACCCGGCTGCACCTGGTGTGGTCCCTCGCCCGGGGCGAGGCCGATGTCAACACCCTCACCGAGGCCAGCGGGGCTGCCCGCCCCGCGGTGAGCCAGCATCTGGCCAAGCTGCGGCTCGCCGGGCTGGTCCAGGTGCGCAAGGAGGGGCGCCGCTCGGTGTACTCACTGCACGACGGCCATCTGCGCAGGCTGGTCATCGAGGCCGTCAACCACGCCGATCACATGGTCACCGGGGCCCCGCCGCACGACTGAGCCCCCGGGAGGGTCGTTCAGGCGCCGCGGCGTACGGCGACGACCTTGGGCTCGGTCATGGCCTCCACGGCGTACCGCACACCCTCACGGCCGACGCCGGACCGCTTGGGCCCGCCGAAGGGCATGGCGTCGATCCGGAAGTCGCTGCTGTCGTTGATCATCACCGCGCCCACCCGGAGCCGTTCCGCGATGTCCAGGGCGGTGTCCAGCGCGGTGGTGAAGACACCGGCCTGGAGGCCGTAACGGGTGTCGTTGGCGCGGGCGACGGCCTCGTCCACCGTGTCGACCGGCTCGACCACCAGCACCGGGCCGAAGATCTCCTCGGTCATCACCTTCGCGTCCGCCGGGACGTCCGTGAGCACGGTCGGCCAGTGGAAAGCCCCGTCCCGGCGGCCTCCGGTGTGCACCACGGCGCCGCGCTGGCGCGCCTCCCGTACCCACTCCTCCACGCGCCGCGCCTCGCGTTCGCTGATGAGCGGGCCGATGTCCGTACGGGGATCGGCCTTGCGGCCCACCCGCAGCTTCCCGGTGGCCGCGATCACGTGCCGGAGGAACGGGGCGGCGATGCGCGCGGCGACGAAGACACGCTGCACCGACAGGCAGTTCTGCCCCGCCACGCCGAAGGCGCCCGCCACCACCGCCTGCGCGGCCGCCCGGGTGTCCGCGTCGTCGAGGACGAGGACGGCGTTGTTCCCGCCCAGCTCCATGAGGGTTTTCTTGGCTCCGGCGGCGCTCGCCACCGCGTTTCCGGTCCGGTGGCCGCCGGTGAATGACACCAGGTCGACCAGTGGGTGGCTGACCAGGGCCTGGCCCGCGCCGCTGCCCGTGCCGGGGACGACCGCGAGCCGTCCGGCGGGCACCCCGGCGTCCAGCAGGATCTCGGCGAACGCGAGCGCGGTGAGCGGTGTGGCCTCGGCCGGTTTGAGGACGACGCCGTTCCCGCCGGCCAGGGCCGGGCCCACCTTGTGCGCGACCAGGTTCAGCGGGTCGTTGAAGGGGGTGATGGCGGCGACCACCCCGACCGGTTCCCGGGTGTACCAGCCCAGTCGGCCCTCGCCGCGGGAGGTGTCGGAGAACGGCAGGGTCTCACCCGCGAGGCGGTCGGTCTGCCGGGCCGAGAGCCTCAGAGTCTCGGCGGCGCGGGACACCTCGCCGTTGGCCTCCCGTAGTGTTTTGCAGCCTTCCCGGGAGATCACTTCGGCCAGCCGCTCCCGGTGGCGCAGGACCAGCGCGGCGGCCTCCTCCAGCGCCTCGCGCCGTTTCCAGGCGGGCCAGCTCGCCCCGGAGGCGACGGCGGTGGCCACGTCGGTGACGGCCTGGTCGACCTCGGCGGGGCTGGTGTCCGTGACATGGCCGAGGAGGCGGCCGTCTTCCGGGTCGTGTACGGGCATGGTGGACGCGCCGTCCACCCATCTCCCGGACCACAGCGCCCCGGCGGGCGGCCGCCAGGTCAGTGGGGTGGCGGGCGCGGTCTCGACTGTCGTCATCGGCTCGCTCTCTTCGGTCGGGCGGCGCGTCACGCGCTCGGGTGGTGGCAGGAGACGGAGCGGCCGGTGGGGCCCGTGTTCGGCGTGGGCGCCTGGGTGCCACATCGCTCGTCGGCCAGGGGGCAGCGGGGGTGGAAGCGGCACCCGGAGGGCGGGCTGAGCGGGCTGGGCGGCTCACCGCGCAGGGCGCCGAACTCGCCTTCCCCGTCGGATGCCTCCGGCAGCGAGGCGGTCAGCAGCGCCCGGGTGTAGGGGTGGGCAGGACGTTCGAACAGCTCCTCCCGGGAGGCCACTTCGACGATCTCACCGAGGTACATGACCGCCACCCGGTCGCAGATGTGCCGTACGACACGCAGATCGTGGGAGATCATCAGCAGGGTCAGATCCAGTTCGTCCTTCAGCTCGACGAGGAGGTTGAGGATCTGGGCGCGGACCGAGGCGTCGAGCGCGGAGGTCGGCTCGTCACAGATCAGCAGGCGCGGGCGGAGCAGCAGGGCGCGGGCCACCACGAGCCGCTGGAGCTGGCCGCCGGAGCATTCGCCGGGGCGCCGGCCGAGGAACGAGGCGTCGAGCCCGACCTGGTCGAGGACCTGGAGAATGCGCTGATGGCGCTCTTCCCTGGTGCCCAGACCGTGCTGGGCGAGCGGTGCGTCGAGGCTGGTGCCCAGTCGCATCCGCGGGTCCAGTGCGGCGAACGGGTCCTGGAAGACGAGTTGCATCGAGCGGCGCAGGGCCTTGCGGTCTCGCCCCCTGGTCCGGGCGACATGGAAACCGTCGAAGAGGACACGCCCGGAGTCGACCGGGGTCAGCCCGAGCATGGCCCTGGCCAGAGTGCTCTTGCCGCAGCCCGACTCGCCCACCAGGCCCAGGACCTCTCCGGGGGCGATGGTGAACGACACATGGTCGACCGAGTGGACGGATCTCTTGCCGCTGAACACCCCGCCCCGCACCGGGAAGTGTTTGACCAGGTCCTCCACGGTGACGAGCGGCTGTCGCGCCGTGGGGTCGGGGGCGCGGTCCGCTTTCGCGAGCGTGGTCATACGCCCACCGCCTCGCCGCGGAGCTCGGTGCCGGGCTGGGAGGCCCAGCAGCGGCAGCGGTGTTCACCACCGCAGGTGTGCAGTGGCGGCTCCGCGCCCGAGCACCGGCCGGCGATGCCCAGGTCCTGGGAGAGCGGACATCGGGGCTGGAACCGGCATCCGATGTCCAGAGCGCGGGACTGGGTCGCGCTGCCCGGGATGGCGAAGAGTTTGCCCTCCTCGGACTGGAGCAGTGATGCCTTCAACAGGGCCCGGGTGTAGGGGTGTTCGGGTGCGTCGAAGACTTCCCGTACCGATCCCTCCTCCACCACGCGCCCCGCGTACATGACGGCCACCCGGTCGGCGATCGAGGTGACGATGGTCAGGTCGTGCGTGATGAGCAGCACGGCCATCCCGGATTCGCGCTGCTTACGGCGGAGCAGCCGCAGGATCTGGGCCTGGACGGTGGCGTCGAGGGCGGTGGTCGGCTCGTCGGCGATCATCATGGCGGGGTCGGCGGCGAGGGCCGCCGCGATCATCACACGCTGGGCCATGCCGCCGGAGAGCTGGTGTGCGTACGCCGAGGCTCTGCGCTCGGGTTCCGGGATGCCGACGTCGCGCAGGAGTTCCACGACCCGCGCCTTGGCCTGGCGGCGGCTGAGCCCTCGGTGCAGTCGCAGCGGCTCGGCGACCTGGCTCCCCACCGTGCAGGTGGGGTCGAGCATGGCCTTGGGCTGCTGGAAGAGCATGGCCAGCCGGTGGCCGCGGACGCGGTTCATCCGCTTCGGCGGCAGGGTGGCCAGGTCCTCCTCGCCGAGGGTGATCCGGCCGCCGGTGACCCGGGCGCCGGGCGGCAGCAGTCCGATGGCGCTCAGCGCCGTCATGGTCTTGCCTGAGCCCGACTCGCCGACCAGCGCGACGATCTCGCCGCGCCGGACGGTGAGGTCGAGGCCGTCGACCGCGGGGGTGGCGGAAGCGTGGCCGGGTTCTGAGAACTCCACCCGCAGGCCCCGGATCTCCAGCGCGGTGTCGCCGGTGGCCACGGGGGTCGGCGGAGGACGGTATGGCAGGCGCATGTCCGGGGTCCTTTCAGCGTCGTACCGCGCGAAGGCGGTTGCGCACGGTCACGATGGCTTCTTCGAAGTGCTGGGCGAGGGCGGCCAGTGCGGCGTCGACGTCGTCGCCCGCGATGAGCCGTGCCAGGTCCCGGTGTTCGTCGAGGAGGTCGAGCCGTGCGGGGTCGGCGTCGGCCTGGAGGTTGAGGCACAGCCGGGTCTCGGCGATCACGGTGTCGAACATGCGGGTCAGGCGGGGGCTGCCGGCCGCCTCGATCACCAGGGAGTGGAACCGCGCATCGAAGTCGGCCACCTTCGACCAGTCGCCCTTCCGTGTGGCGCGGGCGAGTTCGTCCACCGTCTCGTCGAGGGCGGCGAGCAGGCCGGGCGGTCTGGGCGAGGTGATGACCCGGCGGAAGGCCGCGGCCTCGAGGGCTTCCCTGGCGTAATAGATGTCGAGGACGTCGGCCTCGCCGAGCAGCGGTACGAACACCCCGCGATGGGGCTGGCTCAGCAGCAGTCCCTCGTGGACGAGGCGGGCGAGGGCTTCACGTACCGGGCCGCGGCTGACTCCCAGGGATTCGGCGAGTTCGGCCTCGCCCAGCTGGGAGCCGGGCGGGAAGGTGCCGGTGAGCAGCCGGGACCGGATCTGCTCCACGACCTGTGAGGCGAGCGTCGTACGGTGGACCGAGGTCGCGCGGCTGACCGAGGGAGCCGAGGCTGCCGACGGCGTGGGGTCATGTGGCATCCGTCCTCCTCTTGCGCTTCAGTTGCATGCCGTGGCCGATCAGGGTGACACTCAGCGCCGTCACGAAGATCGCGGCGCCGGGGGCGATCACCAGCAGGGGAAGGCGTTGCATATACGGCTGGGCGTCCAGCAGCATGGCGCCCCAGTCGGAGTCGGGGGGCTGTACGCCAAGACCCAGGTACGACAGTCCGCCGACGGTGATCAGTTTGTGGCCGAACCGCAGAAAGCCCAGGGAGAGCACGGGCCGCAGCGCGTTGGGGATGACATGGCGGAAGACGATGAACGCCTTGGAGCAGCCCAGCGCCTCGGCGGCCTCGATGTACTCCCGGCTGTTGATCTCCAGGGCGAGGCCGCGCATCAGCCGGGCGAAGGGGGTCCACCCGACGATGGTCAGGGCCGCGATCAGCATGCCGTATCCGGTACCGAAGGCGGCGATCAGGAACAGGGCGACGATCACGTCGGGGATGGAGATCAGCAGATCGGTGCTGCGCATGACCACCTCGTCCACGATCCCGCCGCGCCGCGCGCTGAACGCTCCGATCACCGTGCCGATCACGGCGGAGAGCAGCAGGGTGACCGCCGCGATGGACACCGAGAAGCGCCCGCCGTACATCAGTCTGCTGAGGATGTCCCGGCCCAACTGATCGGTGCCGAGCAGATGGTGGGCGCCTGGCCCGGCCAGCCGCTGTCCGAGGTCCTGGTGGGCCGGGTCGTACGGTGCGATCCACGGGGTGAGCAGCAGGACGGTCAGCACCAGGGCCAGGACGACGGCGCCGACGCGCAGCGTCCAGTGCCGGCCGGTGACCGCGCGCAGACCGGTGGCGGTCAGGTGTGCGAGGCGCCGGGGTGCGGTGGAGGGCACGGGGTCATGGGAAAGAGAGCTAGACAGCGCCATCGCGTACCCTCACGGCCGGGTTGATCAGTGCGTACAGCAGGTCGGTCACGGTGGTGATCAGGACCGCCAGCGCCACGGTGCACAGGATTCCGCCCTGGATCAGCGGGACATCGTGGTTGACCACGGCGCTGTAGACGAGCCGGCCCATGCCGGGGATGGCGAAGATGACCTCCACGACCACCGATCCGCCCAGCAGCCCCGCGAACCACAGGGAGAACAGCGTCATCACCGGCAGCAGGGCATTGCGCAGCCCGTGCCGCATCAGGGCCTGGCCTCCGCTCAGTCCCCGGCTGCGGGCGGCGGTCATATACGGCGATGCCAGGACATCGCTCATCGCCGCTCTGGTGACCTGGGTGAAGTAGGCCATGGGCCGCAGCGCGAGAGTGAGGGCGGGCAGGATGATGGAGGTCGGATCGCGCCATCCGGCCGACGGCAGCCAGCCGAGGTAGCGGGAGAAGACCAGCACCAGGATGGGGGCCAGCCAGTATTCGGGGACGGCGACGAAGCTCTGCGTCAGCAGGGTCACTCCGTTGTCGACCCGTTTCCCCGGCCGCATCGCGGCGAGCGTGCCCAGGGGCAGGGCCGCGAGGAAGGCCAGCCCGATGGCGATGACCGCCAGGGTGCCGGACACGCCGATGGCGGTGCCCAGCAGTTGGTCGACCGGGGTGCGGCTGGTGAAGGACATCCCGAAGTCCCCACGCACCGCCCGGCCGAGCCAGCTCAGATACTGTACGAGGATCGGCCGGTCGAGCCCGAGTTCGGAGCGCAGGGCCGCGACCGCCGAGGGGTCGAGGGCCTGATCGGAGACTCTGGACCGCAGGATCGTCCGGACGGGGTCGCCGCCCGAGGCGTACGGGATGGCAAAGGTGGCGGCGGATACGGCGAGCAGGGTGATCAGCAGCACCATAAGCCGCCGCACGACGAATCTGACCATCGTTCACTCCTCCTTTCCGGGCTCTTCCGGCAGGTGGGTGGCGGGCTACTTGATGATGTCGAGGGCCCGGTAGTAGGCCCCGGCGAACGGCAGGAACCAGGGCGGCCCGAAGTGTCCGGGGACACGCGGGAACTTCATACCGCGCCAGATGTTCGCCTCGGGCCTGCCGTCCATGACATCGGCCATCTGCCGGCCCATGTGGGTGGCCATCTGCACCCCGTGGCCCGAGTAGCCGACGGAGTAGAACAGGCCGTCCCGCTCCCCGGAGTGCACCATCTGGTCGAGGCTGATGTCGACGAGGCCGCCCCACAGATAGTCGATGCGCACGCCGTCGAGCTGCGGGAACACCGAGAGCATCCCCTTGCGCAGAATCTGTCCGCTCTTCCGGTCGGACTGGGGATTGGACATGGCGAACCGCGCCCGGCCGCCGAAGAGCAGCCGGTTGTCGGGGGTGATGCGGAAGTAGTAGAGGATGTTCTTGGAGTCGGAGGCCATCCGCCGGGTGGGCATCAGCTCGTCGACCACCTCCTGCCGAAGCGGTTCGGTGACGATGATGAAACTGCCGACCGGGATGATCCGGTTGCGCAGCCAGCGGAACGGGGACCCGGTGTAGCCGCTCGTGGCGACCAGCACCTGATCGGCGCGGAGGGTGCCGACCGGGGTGGTCAGATCGTGTGCCGTACCGCTGACCCGGCTGGCCCTGGTGACCGGGGCCTTCTCCAGGATCCGCACCCCCTGGGCGGCGGCGGCCTCGGCCAGACCGCGGACGAACTTGCCCACGTGCAGACCGGCGCCCTGAGGGTCCGCCATCGCGCCGTGGTAGTGGTCGGAGCCGACCTCGGACCTGATGTCCTTCTTCGGGATCAGCTGTGTGTGGTAGCCGATCAGGTCGGCGAGTGCGTCATGGGTGCGGGCCAGCCGCTCGTAGTGCGCGGGCTTGGCGGCCAGGTTGAGCTTTCCGGTGCGGGTGAAGTCGCAGTCGATCTCCTCCTCCACCACCAGCTTCTCGACCGTGTCGATGGCCTCGTTGTAGGCCAGGTAGGCCGCCTTGGCGGTCGGGATGCCATAGCGCTCCACGGCGGTGAGGAAGCCGATGGCCAGCCCCGTGGTGCACATGCCGCCATTGCGTCCCGACGCTCCCCAGCCCACGGTCTCCTGCTCCAGTACGGTGACCTGGGCGCCCTTGCGGGCCAGGTGCAGCGCGGCGGACAGACCGGTCAGCCCGGCGCCCACGATCGCCACATCGGTGCGGCCACCGATCTCCACCGCGCTGCGGTCGGGGCCGGCCGGGGACGTGTCCAGCCAGTACGGGACGGTCTTCACGGCGCTCACAGCCCGAGCAGCGCGGGCAGTTCGGACAGCGCCGACACCTCGTGGTAGCCGTAGTACGGCACGCTGGGCTCATAGCGCCGATTGACGTACACCTTGTTGGCGATCCGCAGATCGTGGGCCGGGATGAGGTCGTAGCGCAGGCTCGAGGAGACGTGCAGGATCTCATCGGGGGCGCAGCCCAACTCCTCCAGCATGTACTCGAACGCCTGGAAGCGCGGCTTGTACGCACGGGCCTGCTCGGCCGTGTACACGGCGTGGAACGGGGCGCCCAGCTTCTCGACGTTGCCGCCGATCTGGTCGTTCGCTGCGTTGGAGAGGATGACCAGCGGATAGCTCTCGGCGAGGGTGCGCAGCGCGTCCGGCACATCGGGGTGCGGACCCCAGGTGGGCACGGCGGCGACGATGGCCGCACCGTCCGTGTCGCGGTATTCGATGTTCCACAGGGTGCAGGCTCGCTGAAGCGCGTGCCTGATGACGTCGGGGTAGAGCTGGTAGGCGCCCAGCACCTCGTCGATCCGGTACGCCTCGAAGTCGTCGAGGAAGTCCTCCATCCGGTCGGCCGCGACGCGGTCGGCGAACAGCTCACGGGTGAGGGCGGACATCCCGAAGGCGGTGAGGGTGCCGTAGCAGTCGAAGGTGATGTACTTGGGCCGGAAGTCGATCACAGCGTGCTCCTTGGGGTGGTGCGGCGTCACTTGGTGCCGAGGGAGAGGTTCGCGGTGAGGGTGTAGTACGGGTGGACGGCGAAGCCCTTGAGGCCGGAGGCGACGGCGACGGACTCGGTCTCGTGGACGAGGAAGACATCCACGGCGCGGGACTGGAGCTCCGCGGCGACCTTGGCGTAGTCGGCGTAGCGAGCTTCGGGGTCCTTCGCGGACGCCGCCTTCTTGATGAGGGCGTCGGTCTTCGGGTCGCAGTAGTGCGAGAGGTTGTAGCTGCCCTTGCAGGTGTAGTCCGCGGTCAGATAGCCCAGCGGGTCGGGCATGTCGCCGAGGTGGTTGCGGGAGAGCAGGGCCGCATCGAAGTCGCCCGAGAGCAGGTCGGGTTCCACCGAGGCGTAGTCGCCGGTGCGGATGCTCGCCTTCACGCCGATGGCCTTGAGCTGCTGCTGGATGATGGCGGCGAGGTCGGAGAAGCCCGATCCCTCGTTGTAGGCGATCAGGGACACCTTGATCGACTCGGGTTTCACCCCGGCCGCGGAGAGCAGGGCCTTGGCCTTGGCCGGATCGGCCTGCACGGGGGCGGCTCCGCCGGGTGTCCAGGGCTCTTTGGGACCGAACGGGCCGACGGCCTGTTGCCCCGCTCCCTGGTAGACGGCGTCGGTGATCGCCTTGGTATCGATCGCCGCCTGGAACGCCTGCCGCACCTTCTCATTGTCGAAGGGTGCTTTTTTGTTGTTGAGAACGAGTTCCGTGGTTCGCGGAAGCTGTTCGGTCAGCACCTCGACGGAGTTGTTCCCCTTGAGGTCCTGAACGCTCGGGACGGAGAGCTTTCTGGCGATCTGGGCTTCCCCGGTCTGTATCTGGGTGGCGCGCTTGGCGCCGTCCGCGATGAACCGCACCTCGGCGGAGGCCAGTTTCACCGGGCCGTTCCAGTACTTCGGGTTGCGCTTGAGCTGGATCGCCTGTTGGGGGATTTCCTTGGTGATACGGAATGGGCCGGTGCACGTTCCTTGCGGATCGGTCGACGATCCGGTGTACGCCTTCGGGGCGAGGATTCCGGTGTTGGGGGCCGCGAGGCGGTAGGGCAGCAGGGCGTCGGGGGCGGGGGTGGTGATCCGTACGGTCGAACCGCCCACCGCCGTGACTCCGGCGATCGTCTCGGGCGAGAAGCCGGGGGCCGGTGTCTTCGCGACGAGCGCGTGTTTCAGGGCTCCGGCCACCGCTTTGGCGTCGAGCGGGGTGCCGTCCTGGAACGTCACTCCCTGGCGGAGTGTGAAGTCCCAGGTGGTGGGGTCGGTTTGGTTCCAGGAGGTGGCGAGCATCGGCTTGATCGCGCCGCCTGTCTGGTACTTGACCAGGGTCTCCAGGCAGCCCGCCTTGCTGAGGACGAAGGAGTCGTCGGTCTCCAGGGCCCAGTTGGCGGCCGGTGCGAACGGTTCGTCGACGACGATGGACTGAGCGCCTGTGGCGCCGCTGCCGCTGGGGGTCTGGCCGCCCATTCCGCAGGACGTGAGCGTCAGGGTCGTTGCTGTCAGTACGAGTGCCAAGCGCGGTTTGTTCATGGGTCTCACTGATCCGATCGGGGCAACTGAGACTTCCCAGCGTTCGGGGAGTCGGCGCGGCCGAGGATGGCCGGAATCGGGGAGGTGGCGCTTGGTTGACGAAGGTAAGCGGCGATGACGGCGCTGTCGATAGGTTGTCGATGATATTTTGTAAACAACCCATTGCCGTCATGTCACCTGCTCATTGAAGCCGGAATGGGCGGAAGGCAGCCGATTTGCCGTAAATAGGCATGCTGAATCGATCCAGGACCATGACGCCAATTGGTCTGGATGAATGCCTGATGTGGTGGCCCCGGCCGGGTCAGCCGGGGCCTGATGTCATGTCATGTGGTGGGCGAGCGCCAGATGAGGGTCGTCCATATCCGGCCCGAGAGCCGGGTCGGTGTGCACCAGGGCGGCGGTCAGCCGGGGCACCGCGTGCATCAGCGCATGCTCGACCTCGACCGACACGGCGTGCGACTCCCGTACGCTCAACCCTCCGTCCACCTCGACCGTGGCCTCGGCGCGCAGCTTGTGCCCGATCCAGCGCATCCGGAGCTCCTTCACATCGCACACCCCGGCGACCTCGCGCACCGCGGCCTCGCCCTTGTCGACAAGGGTCGGGTCGACGGAGTCCATCAGACGGCGGAAGACCTCGCGTGCCGCGTCCTTGAGGACGAGCAGGATCGCGGCCGTGATGAGCAGCCCGACGATCGGGTCGGCGAGCTGCCAGCCGAGTGCGGCCCCGCCGGCGCCCAGCAGCACGGCAAGGGAGGTGAAACCGTCGGTACGGGCATGCAGTCCATCGGCGACCAGCGCCGCCGAGCCGATCTTCCGCCCGACCCGGATCCGGTAGCGGGCCACCCATTCGTTGCCGATGAAGCCGACGACCGCCGCGATCGAGACGATGCCCAGATGGGAGATGTCGCGCGGATTCATCAGCCGGTCGATGGCCTCATAGGCGGCCAGGGCCGCCGAGGCGGCGATGGTCAGGACGATGAAGATCCCAGCCAGATCCTCGGCCCGCCCGTAGCCGTAGGTGAACGTACGGTTCGCCACGCGCCGCCCGAGGACGAAGGCCACGCCGAGCGGAAGCGCGGTCATGGCATCCGCGAAGTTGTGGATGGTGTCGCCCAGCAGCGCCACCGAACCGGAGATGAGGACGACCACGGTCTGGAACACCGCGGTGGCGCCCAGGATCGCCAGGGACAGCCAGAGGGCGCGCATACCCTCGGCGGACGACTCCATCGCGGAGTCGACCTTGTCCGCCGCCTCGTGCGAATGCGGCTTCACCATGTGGGTGACCTGGTGCTTCCAGCGGGACCAGCGGCTCTTGCCGTGCGCATGGCCGTGATCGTGTCCGTGGTCGTGGCTGTGGTCGTGGTCGTGGTCGTGGTCATGAGCTGATGCGTGGCCCTCGGGGTGGGCATGCGCCGGTGCCGGGGGATGAGGGTGTTCGTGGGCCTTCATACGTGGCTCACCTCTCAGGAATGTCGCCGCGGAAGAGTGGTGTCAGGGCGCCCTCCTTCCATTATGTGCATACGCGTGCACCAATGCACTTGTGGGATCATACAATGATTTCGCGACTACCCGGTGACAGTGGGCGGACAGTGCGAGTCGGCGGCGACGAGCGAGAGCCGGTAGGCGTCCCCATGGGTGACGACGCGGCCGGCGGTGGGCGGTGCGAAGTGGGCGCCCAGGACGAGGGTGTCCGTATCGGCAAGCGAGCGGAGCAGCTTGCGGCGCGAGGCCTCGGATTGTTCAGGGTCGATGTCGACACAGGCGCCGATGGCGGGGTGGGCGAGTTGTACGGGGTGGTGGACGCAGTCGCCGGTGATCAGCGCCGCCTGGCCGCGGCTGGTCAGCTCAACGGCGACATGGCCGGGGGTGTGGCCGGGCGTGGGGAGCAGGCGCAGGCCCGGGACGATATCGACACCCTCGACGGGGACGTCGACGAGGTCGAGCAGCCCTGCCCGCTCAACCGGGATCACGGAGTCGCGGAACATCTGCCGGCGCGCCTCCTCCATGTCGTACGCGGCCCAGAACTCCCTCTCGGTGCGGGAGGTCAGGTAGCGGGCGCGGGGAAAGGTGGGAACCCACTCGCCGCCCACCTCCCGCGTGTTCCAGCCGACATGGTCGGCGTGCAGATGGGTGAGGATCACCAGGTCGACCGAGTCCGGCGGGAATCCGGCGGCGACCAAGTGCCGAAGGTAGTCGGTGTTGAGCTTGTGCCAGGCGGGGTTGGCCCGCTCCTTTCCGTTGCCGATGCCGGTGTCCACCAGGATGCGCAGCCCGCCGGCGGTGAACGCGAAGCCGTGGCTGTCGATGCGCAGGACGCCCTGGCCGTCGGCGAAGTGGGGACGCAGCCAGCCCTGCCCGGCGACGACGTCCGGGGTGGCGTCGGGCAGCAACCACGGCCCGGTGGCGGGCGGCAGGGCCGCCTCGTCGATGCGGTGGACGGCGATGTCGCCCACGGCCCAGGAGGGGATGACGGTCGGGCCGGTGGCGGGCGAAGTGCTCATGATCGGTCGTTCCCTTGTCTCGGAAGACTAAACGCAATGAATTTGCTTTAAGTGGACCGTAGGCCCTACGGTGCGACTAACGCAAACTCTTAGCCTTTGGTGTCGCGGTTTGCTCCGTCGCTCCAGCCCCGAGGAGAGAACGCCCATGTCCGCCGGAGAACTCACCACGCCGGAAGCGGCCCGCTGGGCCGCCCGCGCCGGGCTCCCGCTGCCCGCCGACCGCCACGCCGCGGTCGCGGCCGTCGCCGATCACATCCACTGCGTCGTCGCGGTCCTACGGGAGCTGGACTTCGAGGACACCCCGCCCGCCGCCACCTACCACGCGGGAGAGGAGCAGCACGGTGCGGCCGTATGAACTGTCCCTGACCGCGGCCGCCGACGCGATCCGGACACGGCAGCTGTCCCCCGTCGAGCTGGCGGACTCCGTCCTGGAGCGCATCGCGCAGGTGGAGCCGCGCCTCCAGGCGTACGTCACCGTCACCGCCGAGCACACCCGCCAGGCCGCACGCAAAGCCGAACACGACATCGCGGCCGGCCGCCATCGCGGTCCGCTGCACGGCATCCCCATGGGCCTGAAGGACCTGATCGACGTCGCCGGCGCGGCGACATCGGCCGGTTCCCGGGTCAGGGCCGACCACCGCACACAGGCCGACAGCACCGTCGCCGCACGCCTGTCGGCGGCCGGAGCCGTGCTGGTCGGCAAGACGCACACCCATGAGTTCGCCTACGGGCTGACCACCCCGCAGACCCACAACGCCTGGGACCCGGACCGGGTCGCAGGCGGCTCCAGCGGCGGATCCGCCGTCGCCGTCGCCGCGGGCACCGCCACCTTCGCCCTGGGCACCGACACCGGCGGATCCATCAGGGTGCCCGCCGCGCTCAACGGCGTGGTCGGCCTCAAGCCGACCTACGGCCTCGTCCCCCGCCACGGCGTCACGTCCCTGTCCTGGTCACTGGACCACGTCGGCCCGATCACCCGCACCGTCGAGGACGCGGCCCTGGTCCTGACCGCCCTGGCCGGGCACGACCCCCGCGACCCCGCCTCCCTGACCACACCAACCGCCATGGACTACCGGCCGGCCGCGGGCACGGACTTGAGGGGGCTGCGGGTCGGCGTGCCGCGCACCTACTACTTCGACCACATCGACCCCGAGGTCGAAGCCGCCGTCCGGCGCGCCATCGACCAGCTTCAGGCCCTCGGTGCATGCCTCGTCGAGGTCGAGATCCCCATGACCCGCTATATCCAGGCCACCCAGTGGGGGCTGATGGTCCCCGAGGCCACCGCCTACCACGAGGGCACCCTGCGTACGGTCCCCGAGCTCTATCAGGCGGACGTCCGCATCCTGCTCGAGGCCGGCGCGCTGATGCCCGCCGCGGACTATCTGCGCGCCCAGCGCGCCCGCGTACTCATGCGGCAGGAATGGGCCCGCATGCTGCGGGAGGTCGATGTGATCGCCGCCCCCACCGTCCCGGCGACCGCGGTGAAGGCCGGCCAGGAGACGATCACCTGGGCCGACGGCACCGTCGAGGGCGTCTCCGACGCCTACGTACGCCTGTCGTCCCCCGCCAACATCACCGGAACACCGTCCCTGTCCATCCCCGTCGGCCACGACGCGGCGGGCCTGCCGATCGGCATGCAACTCCTCGGGCACCCCCTCGGCGAGAGCGCGCTCCTGCGGATCGGCCACGCCTACGAGCAGACCCAGCCGGTCCGCGAGCTCGCGCACGCGGCATAAAGCAGGCCACCAGGCCGTCGAACGGTGGCCCGTCGTTCTCCTGTGTTCTCCTGGAGCGGATCACTAGACGCAACGATTTTGCTTTAAGGTGACTTCTATGAGCAGGCAGATGGTGCGCCCCGGTGGGCGCAGCGCCCGGGTCCAGGCATCGGTGCACGCCGCCGTACGCGAACTCGCCTCCGAGGTGGGCCGGGACGCCGTGACCGTGCCGATGGTCGCCCAGCGTGCGGGCGTCACACCGTCGACGATCTACCGCCGCTGGGGAGACCTGCAAGAGCTGTTGTCGGACGTGGCGGTCGAGCGGCTACGGCCCGAAACCGCGCCCGGGGACCACGGCGCCCTGCCATCCGACCTGACGGCCTGGGCCGAGCAGTTCCTCGACGAGATGGCCTCCCCCACCGGCCGCGCCTACATCCGCGACGCCCTGCTCGGCGACCCGGACGGCGGCAACGCCGGCCAGTGCTCCGCCTATGCCGCCGAACAGATCGACGTCATCCTCGCCCGCGCGACCGAACGCGGGGAGAAGACACCCGACGTCGAGACGGTCATCGACCGCGTCGTCGGCCCCCTGATGTACCGCATCCTCTTCCGCCCGGACGGACTCGACGCCGCGTACGCCCGCCGGCTCGTGACAGGAGTCCTCGGCCCGACGACCGGCCGATGACCGGGAGTTCCCGGCTCCGACGGAAGTGCGGTTGGCTCATCGGCTGCTCGCGGTCGCGGCGATGGCGGGCAGGATCGCGAGGGCGAGGACGCCGCCGGTGAGGGCGAGGACGGGGTAGCTGGTGGTGGCGACGACGACGCCGGAGGACAAGCCGCCGGTGGCGCCGGCGATGGCGATGGAGACGTCGACCATTCCCTGGGTCTTGGCGCGGGTGGCGAGTGGCACGGTGTCGGTGATGATCGCCGTGCCGGAGACAAGGCCGAAGTTCCAGCCGAGGCCGAGCAGGGCCAGGGCGAGTGCGAGGAGGGCGACGGAGTCGCCGGGGGCGGTGGCGGCGAGGATGCCGGCGGCCAGGAGGGTGAGACCGGACGCGGCGGCGATCTTCGGCGGGCCGTAGCGGTCGACGAGCCAGCCCGTGATCGGTGAGGGCAGGTACGTGACTCCTCCCCGTCCTGATGGACAGGGCTTCTCGCTATGCCGGGTTGGCGTGGCGACGGACCAGCCCGGCCCGTAACACGTTGGTGGCTCCGACTGTGTCGGCGTGGGCGGTGTGGCCGCAGGCGACGCAGTGGAACTTTTCCTGGGTGGGCCGGTTCTCCTTGGCGGTGTGCCCGCATTCGGGGCAGGTGCGGGAGGTGTTGCGGGGGTCCACGGCGATCACTTCTCGTCCGGCGCTTTCAGCCTTGGCGTGCAGGATCGTCAGGAACACCCCCCAACCGGCATCGCTCAACGACGTGTTGAGCCCGGCCTTCGCGGCGGCTCCGTTGGGCAGGAACGCGCCCGGCTGGTCGGGGTCGGGCTTCGGTGTGGGGGCCTTGCTCATATTGTGGATCTTGAGGTCCTCGTGCGCGATGAAATCGTGCGCGCGAACCAGGCCGAGGGCGGTCTTGTGTGCGTGGTCGAGGCGCTGGCGCCGTACCTTGCCGTGCAGTTCGGAGACTTTCTCCACAGTGCGCTGGTGGTTGGCGGTGCGGTCCTTGGCCTTGCGGCGCGGGAACCGGGACAGGGCCTGCTGCGCGGCTTCGAGTTTCGCGGCGGCCTTACGCCCGTGGTGCGGGTTGGGGACGAAATCGCCGTTCGAGTCGGCGAGGAAGTTCGCGATGCCCAGGTCGATCCCGACCACGCTGCCGGTCGCGGGCAGCGGCTCCGGCTGTTCCTGTTCGGCGGTCAGTACGACGAACCACCGACGGCCCTCACGCTTCACCGAGACGGTCTTGACCTTGCCGCGCACCGGCCGGTGCTGGTTGACCTTCACATGCCCGACGCCCTGGAGGCGGACGCGGGTGGCCGGGTCGCGCGGGGTGGGGTCCCACCGGCAGCCGTCCCCGTCTTTCGGGAAGTCCACCGTGTCGAACCAGGTCACCCCGCGGAAACGCGGATATCCGGGAGTGTCACCGGACTTGACCCGACGGAAGAACGCGGCGAACGCTTTGTCGAGACGGCGCAAGGTGGCCTGCTGCGAGCTGAAGGACCAGCGTCCCTGACGCTCCGGGTCGAACGCCCGGACGTCCTTGAGCTGCGCCGACTGGTCACCGTACTTGACGCTGGTCTTCGACGGGTGCTGGTAGGCGTCACGCCGCTCCTGCAAGGCCCCGTTGTAGAGGGAGCAGTGATCCCGCAGCATCTCGGACAGTGCCTGCGCCTGACGGACGGTGGGCCGCAGGAGGAACTTGTACGCACGGATCACCCAGCCCACCCCCTCCAGTCGAGTTCGCTCGATTCTACTACACTTGGCGCATGTCACCACGCTGGGAACCAGATCCCAACATCAGACGAGGAAACCACGTCATCTACAACCTCCACGCACACTTGGTGTTTATCACGAAGTACCGGCGGGAGGTCTTCAATGACGACATGCTGACGCGCTGCGAGGAGATCATGCGGGACGTGTGCCAGTCCTTCGAGGCCGAACTGCGCGAGTTCAACGGTGAAGGCGACCACGTCCACCTGCTCGTGCACTACCCGCCGAAAATCGCGCTGTCCAAGCTCGTCAACAGCCTCAAGGGCGTCAGCTCCCGCTATCTGCGCGCGGAGTACACCGGCCGGATCAACCAGATCAGCACGGGATCCGTGTTCTGGTCCCCGTCGTATTTCGCGGGGTCCTGCGGCGGCGCACCGCTGGGCATCGTCAAGGACTACATCGAGAGCCAGAAGCGGCCGGCCTGACCGTCACCCCGCAGACATAGAGAACTCCCGCGCTTCACGCCTCCGGGCCGAGGAACGCATTCCCGCCCGGCCTGAAGGCCGGGATTCCCTGCGAAGGGTAAAGGATGGACCCTCACCCCCGCGGTCGATGAGGTGCAGCAACTCCTTGTGGCGGACGGCGGGATCGTCGGTCCCGCGAAGACGTGCACGGCGGGTTACGGGGCGAGCTCGGGCGCAGGTTCCAGCACGGGCTCAGGCATGCGAGAGCTCACGGGCGACGGCGTCCCGGGCGTAGAAGCCGAGGCCGGGTGCGAGAACCTTGACGACCGCCAGCCTGGCCACAGGCCGACCGAACTCGACCAACACCGGCTCGGTGTCGGTGAGGGTGGTGACGCGCGCCGCGACGGTACGCAACTCCTCGGCGCGATCGTGGCCCGTCTCCCGGCGCCGGAAGGGTACGGTCCTCAAGGACAGTGCCGGTTGGGGGGGCGCCCTTCGCCGGGTCCGCCTGGAGCGCGTAGAGCCGGTCGTGAAGATCGTCCCTGGAACCGCTGATCACGGTGAGCCGTCCCTGGGCGCTCTCGGCGAGCACCGCCTCGTGCGCGCCGTGCCACGCACGGCGGGACCGACCCCGCGGAGCTGGCGAAGGCCCTCGTGGCCGGCGCCACCATCGCGCTGAACCACATGCGCTGCCTGCTCCCGCAGGCGGCGGAGCTCTGCCCGGCCCTCCAGCGGCGACTGCGCCAGCAGACCCAGGCGAACACCTACATCGCGCCGCCCAACGCCCAGGGACTGCCCGTACACAGCGATCCCCACGACACGCTCATCCTGCAACTGTTCGGCGCCAAACAGTGGTTCATCAGGGATCCGGAGTCCGATCCGGCCGCCTTCACGATGTCTCCCGGCGACTTCCTCTATCTCCCGGCGGGCCCGCCCCACGAGGCCCGGTGCGACGACTCCGCCGCCATGCGTCTGACCCTCGGTATCCGGCGGCGCAACGCGGCGGACCTTCAGGTGGCGGCCATGAAGCGGATGGCCAGGACCCGAAGTGCCCTTCCTCACCGATCCACGGGAGGTACTGCGCCACGAGGCGGACCTCATCCCCACCGCCGCCGGGCTGCGCGCCGCGCTGCACGAGGTATTGGCGGAACAGGACCGGGCCTTTCCGGCCACCGTGCCGCTATCGGCACGCGGTTGCGTCAGCGAGGTCCTGGATGGCCCGAAACGTACGCCCGTTCGCACCCCGCTCGCTGCCGAGATCGACGGCGGGGCTGGAATCGACCCGCCATCCGCCTCGGCGGATAAGACATGATCGCTTCGGGAGGTCCCCATGGGGCCCAACCAGGACGAGCTGTACGAAATCTTCGCCAGGCCGACCGAAACCGATTCGAGGGATGACCGTGGTTTGCCTCACCCGGTCACGATGTCACGAAGGTCGTCACGCTTCGCGCCGGAAGCTGGCCCGTGAAGGAGCCGTTCGACACGCTGATCGCACCCAGAGACGCGACGTTCCTGCTCGCGTCCGTCAGCCAGGACGACACGCTGGCCGAGGTGTTGTTCACCAGGGTGAACGGCTGACTCACCGACGAGGTCCCCTTGTTGATGGCGATGATGACCACCTTGGAGTTACCACCCTTGTACGCCGAGACGTAGAGGTTCGACTGGGGATTCGAGGTCGCGTCGATCCGCACATACCCCGGGCGGACGAACTTCGAGAAATGCGCCATGGCGGCACCGCGCTTGCTGATTCGCCCGTCTTCCCTCATGGGGCCGTAGCCACGCCGGATGTACCACCACACGTACGCCTGGAACTCGGCGTCCACCAGGGCATGGTGGATGTGTTCCCCCACGTCGAGCGCTTGGGGCCAGAGGTCCGCCGAATCGCTGCTGTTGGGATAGTAGACCTCGGTCATCCAGAGCTCTTTACCCCTGCCCTTGTCCTTGAAGAGCGGGTAGGGGAAGTTCTGGTACGGCGTGCCGTATAGGTGAGCCCCGAGAATATCCAGGTTGGCGAGCGCTGCCGAGTCGTTGAGAATCGAATCCGAGAAGCTCTTCACATACTGGAAGGACTCCGGCGCGATCACCTTGGTCTCGATCGAGCCGGCGTTCTCGCGCAGGAAGCGGATCATCTCGGCCGGAGTCCACCACGTCCAGTCATGCGCGTAATCGGGCTCGTTCTGCACCGAGATGGCGTACAGGTTCACGCCGTTGTCCTTCATAAACCTGCAGAAGTCATTCAGGTGCTGCGCATAAGCGCCGTACATGTCGTACCGGAGCCGCTTCGCGTTGGTTTGATCGCCGTGGACGAAGGTCTCGACCATCTGAGCGGGGGGATTCCACGGCGACGCGATGACGGTCGCCCCGTACTCGATCGCACGCTTCGCCGTCGCCACCTCGCGGCCCCAGTCCGCCCGGTTCTCGTGGACGGGGATTCTCAGCACGGAAAACCCGAGCTGCCCTTCGCCGTTGCCGAATGCCGTGTCCCTCTGGGCAGCTGTCAGATCACTGATCCAGACCGTGTGGTTCATGCCGCCGAAGCCCCGGATCGTCTGCCGTACCGCCGACGGGTCGACGATCACATTGGCAGCCGCCGCCGCGGATGCCTCCACGGCCGGCGTCGCGGCCACGAGGACCGGTAGGGCGCTTATCGTCGCCAGAACAGACCTCCGACTCGGGAATTCCGGGCCCCTGGCTGCGGATTCATTCTGATGCAACATCATTGGATGCCGTCTCTTCTTCCGCGTCGAGATTTCCTTGGGTTTGGGAGTGAGCTTGGGAGCGCTCCCATTCGGCGACTATTGGCACGGTAACGGCGTGACTGGCCACCGTCAACCCACCAGTGGGGGGTTTCCCGGCTGTCCGGCGGGCGATGGGTGGGTGGCTGAGAAAAACGCTTGGACGCCGCGGGTGCCGTCACGGGACACTGCGATTTCGGGCCTGTCCGCCACACGACAACCCAGGGGTGGGATGAAATCGCCTGAACCACGCGAGGTCCCGCCGGGCAAGGGCTCGGTGATCCTCGCGCTTCGTTACTACGGCCGGGAGTTGTCCCGGCTCCGACGGCTGTCGGTGCCCGCGATGCTCCTGCCGGCGCTGGGCAATATCGGCATCAACTACATCGCGCCACTGATCGTCGCGAAGCTCGTCGCCCGAATCGCCGGCGACGATGGTGTCTCGATCGGCTCGACGCTGCCCTACCTTCTCGGCTTCGTCGGCGTCCTGCTGCTGGCGGAGTTGCTGTGGCGCATCGGCGTACATTGTTTGAACCGCGTGGACGCGTACGGCATCGAGCATCTGTACGTGGTCGGCATGGACGAGTTGTTCGCCAAGGACGCGGCGTTCTTCCATGACAACTTCGCCGGGTCGCTGACCAAGCGGGTCCTGAGCTTTGCCTCCCGCTTCGAGCAGTTCATCGACACGCTGGCGTTCTCGGTCATGGGCAGCCTCGTACCGCTGGTGTTCGCGTCGGTGGTGCTCTGGAGTTACGACCCGCTGCTCGTTGTCGGGCTCTTGGCGATGATCGCACTGACGGCGCTGTGTGTGACGCCCCTCATCCGCCGCCGCCAGAAGCTCGTTGATCAGCGCGAGGAGGCGATCGCCCGGGTGGCGGGGCACGTCGCCGACAACCTGATGAACATGGACACCGTCCGGGCGTTCGCCGCCGAGGAGCGGGAGGCCGCCGAGCACCGGTCCCGCGTGGCGGAGTCACGGCGGCTCTCACTCAGGTCATGGGACTACGGCAATCTGCGCGTCGACACCCTGGTGGCGCCGATGTCCGTGCTGACCAACACGCTGGGCCTGTTGCTCGCGGTCGCGCTCGGCGGGGGCAGCCACGGTGTGGAAGCGGTCGTGGTCGCCTTCACGTACTACTCCAACGCGACGCGGATCATGTTCGAGTTCAACCAGATCTACCGCCGTCTGGAGAGCTCGATGACGGAGGCCGCACAGTTCACCGAACTGCTGCTGACGTCGCCGACCGTACTCGACCCGGAGTCGCCTGAGCCGCTGCTGTCCCAGTCCGCCGACGTGCGCTTCGAGAAGGTGACCTTCGCCCACACGGGCGCTGAGACACTTTTCGACGGTCTCGACCTGGTTGTGCCCAGCGGGACCAAGATCGGTCTCGTCGGCCGGTCCGGCGGGGGCAAGACCACGCTCACCCAACTGCTGCTGCGGATGACGGACGTCGACGCCGGCCGGATCGTGATCGGGGGGCAGGACATCAGCAGGCTGCGCCAGGCCGACCTGCGCAGCCTGATCGCCTACGTGCCGCAGGACCCGGCGATGTTCCACCGCACGCTGCGGGACAACATCGCGTTCGCCCGGCCGGATGCCACCGACTCCGATATCCGCCGCGCGGCCGAGGCGGCGCATGTCACGGAGTTCGCCGATGCGCTGCCGGACGGCTTCGACACCATGGTCGGCGAGCGGGGCGTCAAGCTGTCCGGCGGACAGCGCCAGCGGGTCGCTCTCGCCAGGGCGATCCTGCGCGACGCGCCGATCCTGCTGCTCGACGAGGCGACCAGCGCCCTGGACTCCGAGAGCGAGGTCCTCGTCCAGGAGGCGCTGTGGCGGCTCATGGAGGGGCGGACGGCGATTGTGGTGGCGCACCGGCTGAGCACCGTCGCCGCCATGGACCAGGTCGTCGTCCTCGACCGCGGCCGGATCGTCGAACAGGGCACACACCAGGAACTGCTCGCGTCGGACGGCACCTACGCGAAGCTGTGGCAGCACCAGGTGGGCGGCTTCCTCGACGACAGCCCCGCATCGGCCGACCTGCACTGAGCCTCGCGTCGGCAGGGGCGTCCGGGCCTGCGGGGGCCGGAAGCAGCCGGCCCGCGAAGACGACTTCCGGGCCGCTGCCGCGCCGTGTCATCTGGCCTGATGCGTACGCCACTCGCCGAGGTCCCGTGATCCGGTCAATAAAGTACGTCGACAGGCGGATCACGGGGGTGAGGAGGAACACTGCTGTGGAGGCACGGGCGGCGCACGCCGGGTGGCTGGACGAGTTGCTGCACGAGGTGCGGCGGCAGATGGCCCGGAGGGCCGGGGCGGATCCGCGGGCGGTTCTCGACTGGCTGAGTCGGCAGATCGACGCCGATGTCGCGCTGGTCGGGAGCGCGGGCGCGGTGGAGACGGCCACCGCGCGTTTCCCGCGGCAGATCCTGCCCTCGCTCGAACCCACGCTCGCACGGCTGGCCGGCGGGCAGATGGCCGCTGCCGCCACCGAGGCCGGCACCCTCCAGGTGCGTCTGGAAGCGCTCGGTCCCCGCGCGCCACGCCCGGTCCTGGTGGTGGCCGGCACCTCGGCGCCCACCCCCGACGCGGCGTCGCTGGTCTCGCACGCCGGGAGCGTCATCGCGCTGCTGGACCGGGCGCAGGACGCCGACACCACCTTCCGCGGCTATCAGCGCAAGGCGCGGCAGCTGCGGTTCGCCGTGTTCAGCGCCCTGCTGGCGGGGGATCTCACGCTGGCCCGCCGGATGACCACCGGCGCCGTCCCCGCGCTGCTGGACGCCGAACGGCTGCGCGTCTATCTGCTGCAATGCACCCCCGAGGACCGTGACCGGCTGGCGCAGATCCACCAGGACGGATCGGGCTATCACGGCACGGGGCTGATGGTGCACTGCCCGGCCTTCAAGGAACACCTCATCTGCCTCGTCGCCGAGGGTGCAGACGAGGCCGACAGGGCCGACGGAGCCGACGTCGCCCCCGAGACGGCCCACGGTCAGGGCACGGTGCTGCGCCGCCTGGTCCGGGAAAACCCGCACTACGCGCTGGGCATCAGCAGCCCGTATCCGCTGGGCGCCACCGCCGAGGCGTACGGGCAGGCCCTCCACGCACTTGCCGCGGCGCGTCAAACGCCCGAGCGGGTGGGCGCCTACCTCGGCCGGACACCGCTGGTGCCGCTGCTGCCCCACGAAGACGCGGGCATCTGGGCCCGCGCCTTCCTCCGGCCGCTGGCGTCCACTCCGAGGGCCACCCTCGACATCACCCGGCTCGCCGTCACCTTCCCCAGATCCGCCGTGGCCCGGCTGCTGGACATCAGCCGCAACACCGTCTCCCACCACCTCAGACGGGTGGAGACGACCCTCGGTCTCGACCTGAGCGACGTCCGCACCCGGGCCGCCCTCGACCTGGCCTTCTGCCTGTCCCCGGGGCCGCAGCCGGACCACGGCTCAGACGGCTCCGGCGGTGCGTACGGGCGGCCGACGCCCACCCTGGACGAGCTGCTGCGCGCCGAGCCCGCTCACGCATGGGCACGGGAATTCCTCCGCCCGCTCCAGGACACCCGTGGCCGCGATCTGCACACCACCCTGTGCGCCTGGATCGACGCGAACACGGACGCCCAGCGGACCGCTCGCCACCTGGGCCTCAGCCGCAACACCGTCAGAGCCCATCTGCGCGCCGCCGAACACCTGCTCAGCCGCGATCTGCTCACCACCGGTTCCGGAATCCACGACCTGGTCCACGCCCTGCACATCGCCGGCCTGCCCCCGGCGGGCTGACTGCGCACCGTGCACATCTCGTGGCCACACGGTGCGCACCGTGCACCGTTGTCCGCCCCGCTGATCCGCTTTAGCGTCACTTCTGCCGCGCAGCACGGGAACGAGACCCCGGCTCCCACCGTGACGACGGCCTGCATCACCACGTGGGGAGTGATCCAGGCCGTCGCCATACGCTGTTTCACAGCCCCGAGGGCCTCTTTCCCGCGCTGGGCGCGTGACGTAGGAAGACGGTTCGGGAACACGGGGGTGACGGTCTCGTCACGCCCGTGCTGCCACCCTTCATCGGGGGTGTCGACAGGGACACCGAGTTCCTGTCGGCACCGACATGCCGTGGGAGGGTTCCGTCCGATGCCACCGCCAAAGGCTCTCGCGCCGCGGCCAAGGGCGGCGAAGACGACACCTGTCCGCACGCAGGACCGGCCGGACGTACGCGGCCCCGCGGGACCCCACTTCCCGCCGTCCAACGCGGCGGTGACGGCCGCTTTGGCCGGCGGACGCGGGCCGGGCGGCGGACACGGACCCACGCCGCTTCCGCCTCTATCGGCTCTATCAGCCCCGTTGCCGCCCGCTGGACAGGACATGGTCGGCAATGGCGCGATCGCGGCGGCTCGATCGGCACCTGTGGACACGCCGGAGGCGGCGCCGGCCGCCGCGACCCCCGGCGCCGCGCCCGAGGTACAGGCACGGCCCGGCCCGAGCGCGGATCCGAAGTTCGCGACGCTGAAGAAGGACGTACAGCGCAAGAAGCGATCGGTGGCGAGCTCCCACCCGCCCCCGAAGGCGGAAGCCGGGGCCGCGCAGGATGCCGCCCGGCCGCCCAAGGACGACGAAGAGGCGCAGGGCAAGGCCGCCAACGCCGAGAAGATGAACGAGGCCCGGCCGAAGGACTTCGACAAGGACGGGTTCATCAGGGCGGTCGAGAAGGCGATCGCCGAGAAGGCGCCGAAGAACCTCGACGAGGCGGACAAGTTCGCCGACTCCGGCAAGGCCGACGAGGTGCGGGCCGAGGTGCGCGGCAAGGTCGGCGAGGGCAGGACGGAGTCGGCCGAGCAGATCGCGACGACGACCGCGGCGCCGCCGGACACCTCGGCGGCGGTGCCCAAGAAGGTCGTCCCGATGACCCCGGACCGGCCCCCCGGGACCCCGGGCACGCCGAATCCGGCGAACGCCGTACCGGACAAACTGCCCTCGTCGGCCACCGACTTGTCCGCCGGCCCCGCAAGGGTCGACCGGCAGATGGAGGACGCGCAGGTCACCGAGGTGCAGTTGCAGAAGTCCAACGAGCCGGCGTTCAAGAGCGCCCTGGGCGAGAAGAAGGCCGCCGAGCGGCACTCCGAGGTGGCCCCCGGCCGGATGCGCGGGCACGAGAAGAAGGAGCTGGGCGCCGCCACCGCCCAGGCCCAGCGGCTCGGCGCCGCCGCCATGGGCGCGATGGGCGCCCAGCGGCTGCGGACCGGACAGCAGGTCGGTACGGGCAAGACCGGCGCCAAGGGCCGGGACGAGGAGAAGCGGGCCCAGGTCACGGCGGTCCTGCAAGGGGTCTTCGACACGATGAAGAAGGACGTCGAGGCCATTCTCGACGGCCTCGACAAGCTCGTCGACGACCAGTTCGGCAGAGAAGAGAAGGCGGCGCGGGAGGCGTTCACCGCCGAGCACAAGCAGAAGATGGAGGAGTACAAGGACCGGCGGTACTCGGGCGTGCTCGGCAAGGGGCGCTGGCTCAAGGACTTGTTCGCCGGGCTGCCCGCCGAGGCCGACAAGATCTTCGAGGAGGCCCGCGACCACTACGTCCGCCGGATGCGGCAGGTGATCTCCGATGTCGCCGACACCATCGGTACGGAGCTGAACCGGGCGAAGCGCCGTATCGCACAGGGCCGGACCGAGTTGCAGGCCGCGGTACGGGCGCTCCCGGCGGATCTGCGGTCCATCGGGCAGCAGGCGGCGGCCGAGTTCAGCGACAAGTTCGACGAGCTCACACAGTCCGTGGACGACAAGGGCAGCCAGCTCGTCGACACGCTCGCCACCAAGTACACCGATGCGCTCAAGTCCGTTGACGACGAGATCGCCACGGAGAAGGAGAAGAACAAGGGCCTCGTGGCCAAGGCCGTGGACGCGGTCAAGTCCGTGATCAACACCATCCTGGAGCTGAAGCGGCTCCTGCTGTCGGTCCTCGCCAAGGCCGCGTCGGCGGTCATGCTGATCCTCAAGGATCCGATCGGCTTCCTGCGCAACCTGGTCTCGGCGGTCGGCGCCGGTCTGCGGCAGTTCCTGCAGAACATCGGCCGACATCTGCAACAGGGCATTCTGTCGTGGCTGTTGGGCAAGACGGCCGAGGCGGGTATCGAGCTGCCGTCGAAGTTCGACGCCCAGGGTGTGCTGCGGATGCTCGCCAGTGTGCTCGGGCTGACATGGCAGAACATCCGCGCCCGGATCGTCCGCAAGGTCCCGAAGATGGAACCGGCGGTCGCGGCGGCCGAGACCGCGGTGCCGCTGGTCGCGGAGGTCCGCAAACGGGGCGTCGCGGGGATGTGGGACGACCTCAAGACACGCGTGGGCGACCTGAAGAAGGACCTGCTGGACAAGGTCATCGCGTACGTCACGCCGACCATCGTCGTCGCCGGGATCATGTGGGTGATCTCGCTGCTCAACCCCGCGTCGGCGTTCGTCCGGGCGGTGAAACTGATCATCGACATCGTGCGCTTCATCGTCACCCAGGCACGCCAGATCATCGAGTTCGTGGGCGCCGTGCTCGACGCCGTCATCGCGATCGCCCGGGGCGGCAGCGGCGGCGTACCCGGCCTCATCGAAAGCGCGCTGGCCCGCTCCATCCCGGTGCTGCTGGGCGTGCTCGCGGCGATCCTGGGGGTGGGCGGGATCGCCGCCCGCGTCAAACAGATCGTCCAGGCGATGTCCAAGCCGGTGGACCGGGCGGTGGACTGGGTGATCGACAAGATCGTGGGCCTGGTGAAGAAGCTCTGGTCCAAGATCAAGTCCGCCTTCGACCGGAAGAAGCCCAAGCCGAAGCGCCGGCCGGACCGGAAGCGGCCGGGCAGCCCGCGTCGCCGCAGGCGCCCGGACCAGCGACGCAGGCCCGACCGGCGGAGGCCGAAGCGGAAGCGGGACCCGAAGAAGAAGCGTCCCGACAAACGGCCCGACAAACGGTCCGACGCCGACAAGAAGCGCGCCCTCGACGCCGCCGTGCGCGACGCGACAAGCCTGCTCAACGAGGAGTCGGCGACGGTCAAGTCGGTACGGCGCGGCCTCGGCCCGATCAAGCAGCGGCACGGCCTCACCCGGATCCAGCTCAAGAAGATCGCCGAGGGCAGGTACCGCATCAGAGTGACCATCAACCCGAGCGAGGACACGCCGGTCGAGACCCTGTCGGAGGACGAGTTCCCGTACCGGATCGCCAGGGCGCAGGGCCGCATGGACGTCAACAGGTACGGACCGACGGTCGCGCAGTTGCACGAGGTCAGGCCCGCCGGGCAGAGCGACGACCCCTTCATCGGCTTCGTCGTCAACATGGCGGCCATCCCCTCCGAGATCGAGAGCAACCCCGCGGTGGCCTCCCGGTATCTGAGTACGGCGTGGGACGTCCCCGGGGGTGGGTCCGAGGACATGGCGGCGGCCAGGACCGCCGTCGTCATCGGCGTCAACGCCTTCGAGGGCCTCGACCCCGAGAAGAACAAGAGCGAGCTGAGCGCGGCCATCGGCATGGTCAATCCGCCGAAGAAGCTCGTCGCGGCGGTCTTCGGCTTCGTCTGGACGCCCCGGTGGGTCCGCGTCCAGGGCGGGAAGGAGCAGGGCAACGCCTCCCTGGCGGAGGTGCGCGCGAAGTACCGGGGCCTCACCTCGGACGGCAAGCGGGCACTCGCCGAGGAGAACGAGTCCGGTCTGCGCGACAAGAAGGCGCTTCCCTACGGTGTCTTCCGCCAGCAGGTGCTCGGTTCCTCGTACACGAAGAAGGCGGTGGACATCCTCAGCAAGGCCAACAAGCAGGTCCACATCGTCAGCCAGGACGCCGATACCAGTGTCTCGACCACCAAGGGGATGGGCGTCCTGGCCGCCTACACCAAGGTGCTGGGCGAGATGCGGGAGCACCCGCTGCTCACCATCGGGGGCTACACCTTCGAGAAGTTCGACTGGAAGAAGGACGCCGACCCCCGCACCGTCCAGCTGACGACGCTCTCCAACCAGGTGGACCGGGCGATCCGGGAGGCCATCGACAAGCGGTACACGCAGATGCTGTACCCGACCGAGCCGAACATGCTCATCAAGGCGTGGGACAAGGAAGGCTCCCCGGGCATCTTCCAGGATCCCCGCACCCAGGGTCTGCTCGGGGCCCAGGGTGAGCTGTACCCCATCGGTGGCGCCGAGGGCCGGAAGCTCAAGATCAAACTGATGGAGCTGTTCGGCGACGGCTTCTCCATCGTCTACGCGCCCCTGGCCAGCACCACGACAAGCCCGGCCCCGGGCGATGACAAGCGCGCTCTCTCCGTGACCCTGCGGAACGTCGTCGGCGCCGAGCGCGGCGAGGGTCTCGATCCGAAGCTGAGCGCGGAGGAGATCGCCCGCCGCAGCCACCGGGCCTACGCACTGGTGCTGCAGTCGCAGTCCATGGCCAGCGCCACCCGGCTCGCCCAGGAGTTCATCCTGTCCACCCCGAAGCCGCAGGGCGTGAGCAGGAAAGCGTGGGCGAAGCTCCAGGGCCAGCTCCAGGACATCGTCTTCGTCCATGTCGAAGAAGTCGTCAAGCTGATGGCCGACGATCCTCGGCGGACCGTACACAGCGTGGTGATCAGGGCACGCGCCAAGAAGCTCAGAGAGGACGCCAAGCACCTGGCCCAGACTCTGGAGGAAGCGGGCACGCCGCAGGCCGGGCAGGTGGTCGAGCAGGCCCGGAAGGTGACGCGCCGGATCATCACCGCGCTGACCGCCGACGCGCTCAAGAGCGTCTGGGGCGAGCTCGCCCCGCTGCTGAGGAGCATCATGGAGGCCGAGCGGACCGGAGAGGGGCCGGAGTGACCAAGGACGGGCTGCGGCGGCTGCGCGCCGAGTCGTCACGCGACGACTACGCGTCGATGGCAAGCCTGGCCAGGGCCCTCTACGCGCACGGACTCGGGCCTCAGGAGGTGGTACGGGAGTGCTACGGCGTCGGCTTCCCGGAAGAGTTCTTCGTGCTCGCCGATGCGGGCCCGCACTCCCTGGACCTCATGGTGGACTTCCCCCTGCTGCCCTGGCGTCTGGCCGTACCCCTCGATCGCGGTGGCCCGCCGGAGCGGCCCGACCCGATGGCCGACGTCACACGCAAGCTCTTCGCCCGCGACCCGGACCTGGTCCCCCTGTTCGTCGGCGTCAACGTCAACCTCGAGCACGGCGGCCGGGTGCACTGCTACAGCCTCGCCGAACTCGGGGCGGGCCGGACGACCGTCTTCGGGATCTGGAAGGACGTCGAGCCGCACAACGAGGTCGAACGCTGTGGCGATTCCCTGCTCGCCGTCCTGCGCGAGCACCACACGCAGTACGTCGACTGGCTGGAGAGCGAGTCATGGGACCCCGCGAACGTACGGACCGACCCGGTCGATGAGGAGACCATGGCCGAGATCCGCGAACTGGTCCCGCTGATCGAGGAGTTCCAGCGCCGGGCCGCCTCACGCGGGGGCAGCTGAAGCGCCGGGGACCGGCATCGCCCGCAGCGCGGCATGGGCCACGGCCGCGTTCCCCGACTGGTCCTGACCTGCCAGGAGCGAGGACCCCACCGTGGCCGGAGGGTGCGCTGCGCGGACCACCGCCACCGTCGCATTGCTCACGGTCGCCGGAGCGGGAGTCGGCGCCGGGCTCGGGGCCGACGCGTGGCGGGTGGCCGTCGCCGTGTCCTGGGTGCGGGCCGGGGGGACCGGGGCCAGGAGGCGGTGCAGGGAGAGTGGGGGTTCGGTGGGCAGCATCGGTGTCACCCCTGGGATGCGTCGTCGAGCAGCTGGGCGTGCGGGCCGAGTTCCGCCGGGCGGAGCAGCCGGGCCTCGCGTTGGAACTGGCGTGCCACACCCCGTACGACATGGCGCATGGCGATCGTAGGGCCGCCCCCGTCCGCCGCCGCCAGGGCCGCCGCGCGGGCCGCCGCGGTGATGGCGGCGCCCGTCATGTCCAGGCGGGCCAGGGCGTCGAGGTCCACATCGGGGGCGAGCGGGGCCTGTTCGGGGAAGGCGAGGCGCCATAGCCTGCGGCGTTCGGCGGCGGCGGGGCGGGGGAAGTGGACGACGAAGTGGAAGCGCCTGGTGAACGCCGGGTCGATGTTGTCCTTGAGGTTGCTGGTGAGGATCACCAGGCCGTCGCTGGCCTCCAGCCGTTGCAGCAGATAGCCGACTTCCAGGTTGGCGTACCGGTCGGTGCCGTGCTTAACCTCGCCGCGCTTGCCGAACAGGGCGTCGGCCTCGTCGAAGAGCAGCACCGCATGGCTCTCCTCGGCCTGCCGGAACGCGGTCTCCATGTTCTTCTCCGTCTCCCCCACCCATTTGGAGACGACCTGGGCGAGGTCCACCTTGAGCAGTTCCAGTCCCAGCATGCCGGCGACGATCTCGGCGGACATGGTCTTGCCGGTGCCGGGCTCCCCGGTGAAGAGCGCCTTGACCCCGCCGTGTCCAGCGCGGCGGGCGAAGCCCCAGCTCTCGGCGATCCGGGGCCAGGCGCGGAAGGCGGAGGCGATCTCCAGGATCTGGCGGAACTGGACGTCGGGCAGGACCAGGTCGTCGGCGGTGCGCCGGGGGACGATCGAGTGGACGGCGCTGCCGCCGCGGCCGCGGGTGACGGTGGCGATGGCGGGTTCGACGTGGTCGGCGACCGGCTGTGGGTGTCCGTTGCCGGCCAGGCGGGCTCCGGCACCCGCGACCGAGGCGACGGCGCGCAGTTCGCCGCCGCTCATCCGGTACCGGACGGCGAGGTCTTCGAGGAGGGTTGTGTCCAGGTCCGGGAGCGCGGCCGACCACATCGCCCGGCGGTCGGTGAAACCGGGGACGGGGACGGTGAGTTCGGCGTACGCGCGGGTGGCGAGCAGGCCCGCCGGGCGCCAGGGCTTCAGACCGGTCAGGCACACCGGCACCCGCGAGCGCGGCAGCGCGGCCGACAGCGCGGCGGCGCGGTGCCGCTGTGGCTCGCCGTGCAGATCGTCGGTGGGGATCCACAGCACCGCACCCAGCGCGGCGGCCGTCCTCAGCTCGGTCTGGGGGTCGGCCTCGGGATCGGCGGTCAAGGTCCGCAGCGGCGCTCCCGCGGCGCGGGCCAGCGCCTGTACGGCATCGAGCTGGCCGTCCGGCGGGCAGCCCCACAGCCCGGCCAGGTCGATGTCACCGGAGCCCAGCGCCCGGCCCAGCCGGGTGAGCCGGTCCGAGGACAGATACGGGGACAGTACGCGCGGCTCCGGCGGCGCGACCTCGCCGGGGTCGTGGCCCAGCAGGCCGACGTCGCCACCCCAGCCCAGCAGGAAGTCCAGCACCCCGGGGCCGAGGACCAGCTCCTGGGCGAGCCCGACCGCGGCCTCGCCGTGCGCGCGCAGCAGACCGTACCGGCGCAGCGGCCCGGCCGGGCCGAGGGCGCGGCGCAGGGCGAGGCGGGCCGCCGCGCCGTGCGCGCCCACGCTCACCAGCAGTTCCACGCTGGGCAGCCGCCGGTTCAGGTTGTCCACGATGTAGGCGTAGATCCGTTCGTAGCCGCGGTCCAGTTCGACCGCGGCGGCCAGGAGCAGCGCGTCCTGTTCGGCGCGGGTGAGGCCGAAGCGGGTGGCGAGGGCGTCCAGCGGCAGGGTCGCGCCCTCGGCGGACGCGCGCCGCCTCAGGTCCCGTTCGGCTTCCGGCTCCGCCGGCCGGGGCACGTACGGCTCGGCCATGGTGTCGGTGAAGGCGTGCACCTCGCCGAGCAGCACATCGACCTGTTCGTCGGTCACGCAGTACGGCGTGAGGTCCGGCCGGGTGAGCCGGGCGGCCAGCCCGGCCTGGCGCTCGACGGCGGCTCTGAGGGCTTGGTGCAGGCCCGCCAGCCTTAGTCGCAGATGCTCGACCGCCGGTTCGCCCATGGCGCTCACCCGGCCGAGAAGGTCAGGGTCCGGCCGCCCAGCCAGACCACGTCGGGCACATCGGCGAGCAGACCGCCGCGCAGCAGGTCCGCGTGGCGCCGCCCCATCGGGACGCGTACCCGGACGGCCGCGGGCTCGTAGCGCACCGTGGCCTCCAGGTCGGCGAAGCGGGTCAGGGCCGGCAGCGGATCCGGGGGCTCGCGGTCGCGCCACAGCGTCCAGGCGATGGTGGCCAGGCCGAGCACCGCGGCCAGGGTGACCGTACGCTCCAGGCCGCCGTCGGGCGCCAGTGGTGCCGCCCGGCGCTCGGTGACCAGCGCCGTGACCAGGTCCGCGAACCGCTGGGCGTGAGCGGGGAGTTCCGCGGCGAGGCGCAGGTCCGGGGCCGTGCCCGCGGCGGCCCACAGCGGTGTGCGCCAGGGCAGCCGCGCCACCGGATCGCCGCGCAGCGGCCGTACGCCGGTCAGGAACGGCACACCGGCCGCGGCCAGTTCGCGCAGGGTGCCGGGGGGCAGGGGGCCGTCGCAGAGCAGTACGGGCGGCCGCCCGCACATCTGCCAGTACGGCAGCAGCCCGGCGGCTTGCGCGGCCCAGGCGATCGGAAACATGCCGTGGGCGTCGAAGAGGAGCAGCCCCTGGTCCGTCCCCGTGATCAGGAGCGGGTCGGCGGGGTCGTGGCCGCGGCACACCGACAGCGCCAGGACGCCGTCGAGGACCGGGAGCGCGGGGCGCACCTGGCGGGCGAAGGCGGCCAGATGCTCCTCGGCGACGGGTGGGCTCAGACCGGCGAAGGCGGCCGCGGCCTCGCTGTCCCGGTCGGCGCGGCGCCAGCCGCGTGCGGTCACGCCCAGCACCTTGTACGCCAGGGCCGCCGCGAACAGCGGTGCCTCCTCGGCCAGTTCGACCCCGGCCAGGGCGGGGCCGATGGCGTCGAGGTACCCGATGCGCGCCAGTGGCCCGGTGAGCAGGAAGGGCAGCGCGGACCACACCCGTACCTCGCCGGTGGTGCGCACCGCGTTGGTCGTACGGACCTCGTCGGCGGTACGCGTCTCCCCCTGCGGCTCCCCCGGCGACTCATCCGCGGCGTGGTCGTACGGGCCGCCAGGGCCCAGGGACCGCGCCAGCCGTACCGCCTCCTCGCGGTCGGCCGACGCCAGGAAGTCGGCGAGCAGCCGGGGCAGGTCCGCCGCTTCGGCGCCCGCGACCGCGGTGCGCAGCCGCTGGGGCAGCGCCTCGCCGGGCCGGGGCCGGGCGGCGGCCGGGCCGTGCGGCTCTGCGGGCGGAGGGGCCGCGGCGAGGGCGCGCCCGACGAGTTCGGCGAGCAGCCGTGCGGCCGTCGCGACATCTACGCCGAGCAGGGCGAGCAGATACGCCCGTACCGATTCGTCCGGCAACAGTGCCAGCAGCGCGTCCAGTTCGCCGCGCTCGGCGAGTTCGGCGAAGAGCGCGGCGGCGCCCGGGACGGTCCACGGGTCCGCCGCCGCGAAGGACTCCTCCAACGACATGGCCTCGGCGGCGGGCCCGTCGCCGGGCAGCTCCACCACCGGCACCGGCGCGAAGTGCACCTCGACGGGCGCCCCGCCGCCCGCGGGCCGGCCGGACCCTCCGGGCCCTCCGGGCCGGCCCTGCCGGACGGTGACGGTCAGCGGCTCGGTGATCTCCACATCCGGTCCGTCTCCCGCCAGCCGCTCGGCGAAGTGGTCGGCCAGCAACTCGGGCAGGGCATCGACCACCTGGCGGACCAGGCCACGTGGATCGGGCCCCCAGCTCCACCCACCGCGCCGGACCACCGTCACGGTGCACCGGTGCACCGTGATGTCACCGGCCTCGCCGACGGACGAGCCGACGGACGAACCGGTGGACGAACCGGTGGACGGCGCGGTGGGGGCGCTCATGTCACCGCCGCCTTCTCCAGACGGCCCGCCCAGCCCGCCGCGAGCACCAACACCCCGTGCACACTGCCCTTGACGAGGGTCAGCGGCAGCTTCACCTGGGGCTGCTGGGCGGGGATCTCCCCGGCGAGCACATGGGTCTCCTGCTCGTCGGAGACCAGCGCGAGGACGGGGGTGGGGCGGGCCGCGGCGACCTTCACCGTGACATTGAGCCCGTCCCCGGTCAGCGCGATGCCCTCGGTCCACGACGCGAGGCGCACCAGCGCCGGTTTGGGTTTGCCGTCGGACGCCACCTCGACCCCGAAGTCCAACGGCGCGGTGAGGGCGGCTGGTTCATCGTCGACGGACGCCACGGCGAGGTCCCGGGCGTTCAGCGGAAGGGTCGCGATACGGCCTGTGCCCAGGGAGACGCGCAGCGGCAGCGCGCGTCCCACCAGGGCGGTCACATCGGGCGGGGCACCGTCGCCGGTCAGGGCCAGCGCGCCCACGACATGGCCGGTGTCGACCGCGTACACCACGGAAAGAGCCATCGTCAGCCACCGCCGTTCGTTGCCGCGACCGTCGCCAGGACGAGGAAGTCGACCGCCCCGGGCTGTTCGACGACCTTGGCCGGGGTCGCCAGGGGGTCGTACAGCCGCATCCGGCAGCGGACCCGCCGGTCGCCGTCCACGGTGGCCTCCACCGGGCTGTACAAGGCCGTGTCCGCCAGCGGCGGGGTGCGCGGGGTCAGCTGGACATGGATCACCACGCGGCCGTCGGCGACCTGTTCCGGGGTGACGCCGGACGGCAGCGGCAGCAGCATCCCGTCGGTGGCCGTCCCGGAGGCCACCAGCGTGCTGCCGGCCGGCATGCGGCCGCTGAAGCTGCCCGCGATCGCCAGGTTGCCGTTGGCGGCCACGGTCATCAGCGGAGCGACCGCGCCACCGCCTTGGTAGAGGCCGAAGACCAGGCTCGGCTGGTCACCGCCGGACAGTACGAGCGCGGGCTTGCCCTCCTGGGCCGCCGGGGCCGTCCGCAGTGTCAGCGCGCCCGACCGGGCCACGACGGTGTCCGCGCGTACGCCCGCGAAGCGCACCGCGACCCCGCGCGCCGTGGTCTCGACGCCGCTGAAGTGGCCGTCGGTCCAGCGGATGTAGCCCAGCAGGATCAGCCAGCGGGCGGGCGGATCGGCCGGCGGATCGCCGATCGCGGGCGGCTGCTGCTCCTCGACCAGCCGCTCGTCGCCCAGGCGCCCGAAGAGGATCTGGTACGACTCCTCCACGCGGGTCTTCGTGGCGCTCCCTGAGCAGGAGACCGGCCCGGGGCGCTGGGCCGGTTCCCGGTCGGCGGCGGTGAGGAAGACCGGGTAGGGCTCGTCGGTCGGCTGGTCCGCGCCGTTGACCTCCTCGAAGTCGCTCTCGCGCAGCACGGCCGGGTCGGTGACGACCACCTCGCGGCCGGTCCCGTCGAGGGCGACCCCCGCCGCGACGCTCACCTCGACATGGCGGACACCGGTCAGCGGGTCGGTGCGGTTCTCGGTGGCCAGGCCGAGCCCTTCCACGATGCCCCACTCGTGCAGATGGCGCGCGTGCCGGGCGGCTTGGCCGCGGGCGTGCTCCACCGCGGCCGTCAGGTCCGCGGCGGCCAGCACCTGGCCCTCGTGGAAGGCGGGGCGCAGGGGGCCCGTCATGGCGTCTCACCGGACTTCCGGGTACGGGGCGACCGGGCGCGCTTGGCGGGGGGCTTGGCGGGTTCGTCCGCCTGGCCCGCTGCCTGGGCGGCCTCAGCTGGTGCGTCGTCCGGTGCGCCTTCGAGGTCCGCGAGGCGCGGCCCGAGCCGTTCCGGCAGTTGCTCCGACAGCTGTGTCACCTGAGTCTGCGCGCTGCTCATCTGGGCGCGCAGCCCCTCCAAGGCGGCGGTGAGGTCGGAGACCTGCGTCCTGAGCCTGGCCAGTTCCGCCAAGCTGTCGGTGACTTCGCTGGGGGTCGTATAGACCTGTTCGTGCAGCGCCTTGGGCGGCGTCTCGCCGGGTGCGGGGGTCAGCAGCAGGGACAGCATCTCCTCCAGGTCCCCGGTGCGCGGCCAGTCGCCGAGCAGCCCCTCGGCGTACGGGCGCGCCACCGGGCCCTCCGTCGGGAGCGTCGGCTTCTGGTACGCCGGGAGGGGCTGGCAGCACACGCGCTCGGCCAGCTCCCGCAGCCGGTAGAGCTTGGGCAACCACTCGCCGTACGCCGAGCCGCCCGGCAGCACCTGTTCCCGGGTGGCGGAGCAGACCCGTACGACATCGCAGCCGTCCAGCTCCAGATGCGCGAGCAGGACGTCGGTGTCGGCGCTGTCGCCGCACGGCGGGTTCAGGGTGGCGCATGCGGCGTCGGTCAGGAACCGGCGCACCGCGGTGCCCAGCGCCGCGGCCGCCTCCGCGAGCTGCTGCACCTCGGCGACGGTCGCCTTCTCGGTGCTGTCCGGCGGCGGGGGCGGCAGCAGCGGCGGTACGTCGACGGCGGCGACCTCCGTGCGCAGCGCGCAGTCGGCGAGGTCGGCGGCCTGGTCGAGCCGGCCGAGCAGCCACTCCCGGATCAGGCCGATGTCGGCGCGGAACTCCACCCGCAGCGCGTGGCCGAGCGGTGTGCCCTGGGCCAGCATGCGCACTTCCAGCGGCGCGTCCGGGTCGCCGCCCTCCGGTACGACGCGGGCCGCGGTCTCGGTGACGGCGGCGCGTGCGATGGTGCGGCGCAGCGGGTCCGGCCACACCGCTTCCGCATCGGCGCCCCTGAGCCGTTCGCAGGCCGTGCCCAGGACCGTGCGGGCCTCCCGCACGGTGGCGAGGTCCGGGTAGTCCCGCCCCAGCTGCTCCCGCCCGGCCGGGTCGTAGGTGTCGAACCGGGCGACGGCGGCGGCCAGTGCGCGTACGTGCTCGGTCATCTCGCGGGCCGTCGGAGGGGGCGGCGGGCCCTCCCCGCCCGCGTTCGCGCGCAGCCAGGCGATGGCGGCGGCGTACCGCCGCGCGTCGGCGGCGTCGAAGCGGAAGGTACGGCCTGTGCCGAGCGACGCCACGAGGAGGGCGTCGACGTACATGCCGAGCCGTCGGTCGCGGATGCGGGCCCGGTCGGCCCGCGCGAGGTCGCCGAGGCTCGCCAGGAGCCGGGTGCCGGGGTTGTGGCGGTGGTCCTCGACGTCGTCGGGTCCGACGACGAAGCGGAACCCCTCCTGGATCCTGGAGGGCTCACATCCCGGCGAGGGGCAGGGCTCCTCCGTGGCGTACGGGGCCACCGGCTCGACGGGAGACTCCTGGTAGCGCACGTACAGCCCGTAACGCCGCCCGCCGTCGTCGTCGCAATCGTCCCCGCAGTCCACGCCGAGCGCGCTGATGCGCCGCTCCCGCACCAGTGCCCGTACGTCGACCCGTTCGGTGCAGGGCACCACGATGTCGTTTCCGGCGCAGTCCAGCGCGTGTCCGGGGTGGACCGCCACCGTTCCGCCGCCGCACGGGTCACAGCTGACGGTGAGGCCGCAGATGACTCCCGGCCCGTACAGGGACCGGTTGTGCAGTCTGCTCTTCGCCGTCGTGTACTCGACCAGCAGGCTGAGGTCGTCCTCGGTCAGCAGTTGTCCTGCGAAGAAGCGAGGACGTACGAAGGCGGAGGTCGAGGTGGCGTCGCCACCGCAGCCGCATCCGCAGTCTGTTCGCATGATCAGCGCTCCTTCACAAAGAACCAGCTCTCGAACACGTCCCCGCCCGCCCCGGTGCCGGATGTCCAGGGGCCGATGCCCGAGGGCGGGAGGTGGCAGCCGCCGTGCGCCGCGGCCGGGGTGGCCTCGGCGTCGATGGTCGGTACGCGTCCGCCGACATGGGTGCCGTCGACCGGGCGGCAGCAGCGGTCGAGGATGAACGCGGCACGGACGGTGATCAGTAAGCGGTCGCCGTCCTGCAGCGTCTCGCGCGTGGTCTGGCGATAGCGGAAGCCCTGCGTGAACTCGCCGCACCCGTCGGATTCGGCGTCCGGTTCGGCGAACGCGCCGCCCATGTACCAGGTGGAGGCGTTGCGGCCACTGCCGCCCTCGATCACCTGGAGCTCCACCACACCTGGCCGCAGCGTGTCGGACCGTACATCGGCGGAGAACCGTACGACGAGCCCGCCGTCCTCGTCCTGGGTGCCGAGGAGGGCCTTGGCCTCGTCGATGGTGTAGGTGTGTCCGTGGATCCAGTTGATACCGGTGATCACCGTGGGCAGATGGTGGCCGAACGGACGGCGTACGTTCATATGGATCTGGTCGCGGCGCACCGGTTCGTACCAGTCAACGCAGTCGATCCTGGCCAGCCACAGCACCTTGTGCTCGCACGGCGAGCAGCAGGTGTCACAGCGCTCGTCCACCGGCGGCTCGCAGCCGGTGACCCGTACCTTGTGGCACTCCTCCGTCCAGCCGAACTCGCAGTCGGAGGTGTCCGCGCAGGCGTCGTTGTAGACGGCGCGGGTGGGCTCGACGGGCCGCTCGGCGTACTCGACGCCGATCCAGACGGTGTCGGTGTCCCGTTCGTCGGGGGGCAGCGCCTTCCACAGGTCGATCACGCAGCCGCCGCGCACCACGACCTCGTTGCCGTCGCAGTCCACGGCGAGACCGGGAGTGATCGCCACCTTGGCCCTGCGCCGGGTGCGCTCCGGCTCGGCATCGCCCTCTGTCACGCTCTCCTCGGGCGGCGCGGTGGCATCCGGTGCGGTGGCGTCCGGCGGGCAGTCGTCCTCGTCCCGCGGCGCCGGTTCCACATGCAGACCGCACACCACGCCATAGCCCAGCAGACAGCGCATGCGCAGTCTCAACTTCTCGCGGTGATACTCCTGTTCGCGCTGGAAATCCCGTGCGCCCAGCATCTGGCCGTGGAAGTACCGCAGCCGGCGCAGCGGTGGCGCGTCGAACTCCTCGGTCCTCGATGTCTCTGTCTCCGTCATCGCCCGTCCTCTCACGACACTCGCGTATGCACACCGACGGCGGAGACGACTCCGACGCCCACCCCTCGCCGCAACCCCCTCGGCCCCGGCCTGAGCACCCCGTCGCGGTTCAGCCGCACGGGCCGCGCGCCGCCCAGTACGGGCGCAGGCAGCGGGACGAACGCGGTGTCCACGCCGACCGTGGACCGCGAACCGACCACGAACCCCGCGCCCCCGGTCCGCACCGACCCCACCGTGTGCGCGGGCGCCTGCCGCTCCACCAGCCGCAGCAGCGCCTCCCCGTCCGCCGATCCGGCGGGCAGCAGCACCCGGAACCGGTGTGCGTGCGCGGTGTACGGATCGCTGTCCGGCGAGCCGAACGCGCGCAGCGGAGCCGCGCCCAGCGCCGAGCCGCCGACCCGGAACCGGCTCGCCGACCGGCCGAACAGCCGTACCGCGCCCAGCCCTTCTCCTGCTCCAGAGCCCCCGACGGCTTTGCGCAAGTGCGCCCAGCGGCGGTCGGCCGCCAGTTCGTCGATGACCGGGGCCACCCCGAACACAATCCGTACCGCCTCCCGCAGCGCCCACGGCGTGCCCCGGCGCCGGTACAGCTCCGGGGCCGCGGCCAGCAGCGCGCGCCGGGTGGCGGCGTCCCAGCCCGCCTCGTACGACAGGCCCAGCAGCCCGGCCAGCCACGGCAGCACCCGGTCCGGGACGCCGGCCGGGTCCAGAAGCGCCGGATACCGCTCGATCACCCGGTCGAGCTGGGCGAGCGTCGCGTCGAACAGCGACAGGAAGCGCTCGGTGAAATCGTCGGCCGCGGGGTCCTGACGGAAGGCGGGCGGCAGCAGATCGGCGCTGGTGGCCCGGGGGAAGTCCAGTCGGATCCGGCGGACGGCCGGAGTCGCGCCGCCGTCGCCCGACAGCCGCAGCCGCAGCCGCAGAAAGCGGCCGGGCGGCTGGTCGACGAGGAAGTCCGTGGCGCCCGGAGCCGACAGCTGCCAGTCGCTCTCCTCGTACCGGCCGTCCTCGCTCACCACGATCCCGACGGCGACCGCCGTCCCGGCGGGCACATCGGCGTCCACGCGTACGCGGTGCCAGCGGCACCGCGAGATACCGCTGTCGATCAGGGTGGTGACATACGACCCGCTGGTCACATACGCGTCGGTGGCGGGCGGGGCGGCGTCCCGGGGCCGCCCCTGCCAGGTGAAGCAGGTGGTCTGCGGGCCGTCGGGGCCCTTTTCGCTCAGGCAGAACCCGTCCTCGTCGGCCGAGGTGAGCGCGGACGGTGGCAGGGCCGCCGCCAGTTCGTCCACGGTGACGGGTTGGAACGGGCCGTGGTGACCACCCCGGTGGATCCTGAGCCGCCCGCCGTCGTCGGTGAGCAGCCATACGGTCCGCTCCGGTCCGGTGCGCAACCCGATGACCTCGCCCCGCGCGCCGGTACGTAGCACACCGCGGAAGCCGCCCGCCGCGTCGTACCGCCGCAGGTCCGTACTGCCCTGACAGGCCACCAGAACCTCGTCGTCAGGGGCCAGCGCGGCCCATCGCGGCCGCTCGGCCCGGATCACCCCGGCGAGTTGTTCGCCCTCGCGGCGCCACACCAGGACCCGGTCGGACTCCACCACGGCCAGCCGGTGGCCGCGGGCGGCGACGGAGACCGGTTCGCGCAGCGGGGCGGGGTCGCAGCCGGGCGGCCAGACGGGCGCGAAGGCGCCGCTGCAGACATCGCGGCGCAGCAGCCGCCGCTCGCCGGGGACGAGCAGGTACCAGGCGCACGGCCCGCACCCCGGCGCGAGCCGCGGGTCGGGGAACCACGGCAGCAGACGGCCCCTGGTGGGGCCTTCCGGCGCGTCGCCGCGGTAGGCGAGCCGGAGGCCGTCCGGGTCGTCGAAGCCGACGATGCCGATGGTGCCGTCGGCACCCGGCTCGGTCGACTCGTCCCACCCGACGTACGCGTCGAGGAGACGGAAGGTCGCGGGGTGCGGTGCGCAGGTCATGACGGGTCACCTACCGGGATCAGCAGCGGGCGCTCCGGCCAGACGAGGCTGTGGGGCGGGAGGGCGTGGTCGGCGCAGGGCGGCCGGCGCACTCCGTCGACGGTGAGCGAGAGCCGGGTGACGGCCAGCACCCCGTCGACCGCCAGGAGCCGCCGGACCAGGGCCGTGTGCCGCAGCGCGCCGCCGAACGGCCAGCCCGCGCCGTCCTCCCCGCCGCGCAGCGGATCCAGATAGCCGCGCACCGCGTCGCCCGCCCGGGCCAGCACCGCGGCCCGGTCGAGGTTCGGGTCGAGCGTGACCCAGGACTCCACCGCGACGCGGTGGTACGGAGCGGGGGCGGCGACCACCGTGACCCCGGCGGGGGCGGCTTCGCGCGACAGGAAGTCGGCGACGGCCCGCAGGGTGGCGGCGGTGGGGACCGGCGGTTCACCGGGGTCGTCGCCCGAAGACACTGGGGGCACCACGAGGACTCCCACGACGCCGGGGATCGGCGCCCCGGCGAAGTCCGGGTGCAGGCCCGGCACACCCCGGGCGCGGGCCACCGACGCACCGGGCGCCCGGGTGGCGAGCAGGCCGTAGTCGGCCGGGGCCACGGCCCGGCCGCGGGCCCGCAGTTCGCCGACGCCGCGGCGCATGGCGTCGGCGTCGGGCTCGGCGTCCGTTCCGCCGGAGGCCGGGAAGGGGTTGCCGACGCCGGTGACGAACGGCAGCGCGGTCACCACCGCGCCCACCGCACCCGCCCGTACGGCGCCGGCGCTGCCACCGCCCACGCGGTAGCGCACGGCGCGGACGTTGCGGAAGCCCGGGGGAACGGCCGCGCCGTTGACACCGTCCCCGAAGGTCACTTCGCCGCTGTCGTAGTCCACCGTGAACACCCGGTCGTCGGCGCCGTACCCGGCCAGGCTCTCGACTTCTCGCCACCGGGACGAGGTGCCGGCCGTGGTGCCTGCCGAGGTGCCGAACACGTCGCCGCCCGTGTCGTCGTCGACCTCGATCACCACCGATCCGGCGAGGATGGGCACCTGGCTGAGTTTCATACGGCGCCGCCCGCTCGCCGCCGGGTCCTGGACGGGCTGCAGCGGCTCGTCCCGGATGGTGCGGGCGGCGGTGGCGGCGACCACGTTCAGCCGCAGTCCGGACAGCACCGGCGCCGGTCCGGCGAACGCGCCGTGCGCGATCCGCACGCGCAGCCAGCGCAGCCGGGGCCGGGTGCCGGACGGGGTGCCCGGCTCCCAGGAGCGCGGCACCCTCAGCTCGACGGTCCCGCTGGCGCTGAGCCCGGCCGTGGAGTCCCGTATCAGCTCGGCGGGTACGAGCCGGGTGCCGTCCAGCACGTCCCAGCGCAGCAGCGGCGCGGGCGGCAGCGGGAGGGGCAGCGCGCCGCCCGACGCCGCGGGCGCGGGGGGAGCGGCCACGACCACGATCCCCAGCGACAGCCGCGGGTAGGGGCCGGCCGGCCCGGCGAGCCCGATCCACAGCCCGTTGCCGGGCTCCGGGTCCCGGCCGAAGGGCGCGAAGGGACGGCTGGGCCCGGACGGACCCAGCGGCAGCGGCTCCAGTGTTCCGGCCTCCTGTACGGCGAGGTCGCCGAGGGTGGCCGGGGTGGCGTACAGGTCCTGGTCCGTCTCGTAGACGACCTGCCCCGCCGGGGTCGATGCCGCGCTCTGGAACCCGGCCGGGACGAGTACGGAGGAGCCGTCCGGCGGGTTCACGGTGAACTCCAGGAGCGCTGCCGCCGCCCCGGCCGGGCGCCGCCGCACGCCCGCGATCGCCAGGTGTTCGGCCAGCGCCTTCTCCGGCAGCCGGTTGACGCGGCCGAGCACGGGTTCGGCCTGGGTGCCGAAGAGGCGGACGAGCGCGACGCCGGCGTCCTGGCGGTCGGGGTCGGTCCAGTCCGGGGTGTAGCCCGCGATCCGGCCACGTACCTCGGCGCGGACCGCCTCACGGGTGGCGTCGACCAGTTCGGGCCCGCCGCCGGTCGGTCCGGGACCGGGCACGATCCGCCCGTCGGCCCGCTCCTGTTCCGGAGCGTCCCGCTCCCACCACACATCGCCGGTCATACCAGCCCCTCCCCCGGTTCGACGGCGGGCACGATCCGGGTGCGGACCGTCCGCAGGACGGGCAGCGCCCCGGCCCCGAGCGGCACCTCGTCGCACGCTTCGTCCGGATCGGCCCCGTCGAGGCCGATCGCCACCGCGGCGATGTCCCCGAGGTCCCCCAGCGCCCGCTGCGCGGCCCGCAGCAGGGCCGAGGGCCGCAGCGGCTGTCCGAACGGCCAGCCGTCCTGGTCCTCGCCGCCCACGAGCGGGTCGAGGAAGCGCCGCAGCGCCGCGGTGACCACGGCGGACACGCGGCTGCGGTCGGCCGGGTCGCCGGACAGGTCGACGCGCAGCGCCACTTCGCGATAGCGGGGCGGGCGGACGAAGACCTCGGAGGTGAGCAGCCGCGCCTGTGCCAGACGGGCGGCGACCGCGCACACCATGCCCGGGTCGGGGAGCGGCGCGGCGACGAAGTCCTCGCGGTCGAGGTCGTCCCGGGGCGCCGCCGGGACGATATGGACGCTCACCGCGCCGGGCACCGTGGCACACGGGAAACCGGGGTGTTCGCCGAGGGACGGGTACGCGCGGGCGACGGCGACGCCCGGGGTCGTACGGGCCAGGGTGACGAAGTCGGCGGCGGTGACGGCGCGGGTCACCTCCCCCAGGGACGCGGCCGCGCGGCGGCGGGCCTCGGTGACCGTCTCCGGGTCCGCGCCGCCTTCGGCCCGTACGAGGTTGGCGGCCGAGACCGCTCCGGGCGGGGCCGGAAGGTCCGGGGCCACCGTCCAGTTGCCGGTCATACCGCCGTTGCCGCCCCGGCCGCCGCCGGTCACATACGCGATCTGCGCGTCCGGGTCGGGGTGGGGGATGCGCCCGGTGAGCCCGTCACCGAAGACCACCGCGCCCTCGGTCCGGTCGAGTACGAAGATCCGGTCGGCGGGCGCGCCGAAGGTGAAGTCCGGCACCGGCTGCCACTGCTGACCCGCCAGCCGCACGGTCGCCTCCAGGAGGCGGTCGGCGGCGTCCGGCAGGACAAGATGCTGGCCGGGCAGTTTGAGCCATGCGTCGATCTGTTCGTGGAGGTCGGCGCCGTGCGCGGTGCGGCGCCTGAGGTGGTGTGCTGCCGAGACATTGACGGCGAGTTGGAGGAGGCGGGGCGGTGCCGCGTAGGTGGCGGCCGGGGTGGACACCAGGATCCCGGTGTCCTGTGTGGTCCAGCCGGCCGGGGGGTGCAGCCGGACGACACCGGACCGTCTGAGCCCGGCCGTGCCGTCCTCTACTTTCTCGAATTTCCCGGACGCGCCGGAGACATCCGTGCCCGGCCGGAACCAGGACCAGGTCAGCTCCGCGGGAGGCGGCACATCGGCGACCGCCCCGGGCAGCCACGACGGTGCGGACGCGGCGGGCGCGTCCAGTTCGACGAGCAGGCAGAGCGGGCCGGGCGCGGGGTGCGCTCCGGTGAGCGGCAGGGTGAACCGGACCTGTGCCGGGGCGCCGTCGGCCGCCAGCAGCGCGACCCCGCGGCGGGCCCGCAGGTCCGCCGTACGGTCGCGGTCGGTCCACACGGTGACCTCGCCGTCCTCGGCCAGCGGGAAGACGGCCACGTCGTCCGCGAGGGTGAAGACGACCTCCCCCGCCGGATCCCGGGTCAGCTCCGTACCGGCGGGGACGACCGGGACGGCGGTGTCCGCCTGCCGGGCGTCGACGCGCAGCACGGTGGCGGCGGGGCGGGCGGGGCGCGGGGGTTCGAGGCCGAGCAGCCGCAGTACGGCGACGACGAGCGCGTCCGGCACCTGGTCGAGCCAGTACAGCCGCTGCTCAAGGAGGTGGGCGAGGAGTTCGAGGAGGGTGATACCGGGGTCGACGGGCGCGTGCAGCGTCCAGGTGCCGTCCGATTCGGCGGGGATCCGCCGCCGGATGGCGGCCATCATGTCGGCCCAGGTGAGGTCGTCCAGCTTCGGCGCGGGCAGTGTCATGATGTGCCCCCGGTGAGGCCCGTAAGGCCCGTGATGCCGGTGTAGAACGGGAACACCAGGTTGGCCTTGGTGTTGCTGCGCCGGATGCGGTAGACGACCGAGACGGTGATCCGCGACTCGTCGGCCGGGTCGGCCTCCGCGCGTACCTCCTCCAGTTCCACCCGCGGCTCGTGGTCACGGACCGCGGTGGCGATCGACTGCTCCAGGTCGCGCAGGTTCTGCACGCTGCCGGGCGCGAACACCAGCTCGTGGGCGCGGGTGCCGAGGTCGGGCCGCATGACCCGCTCGCCGACGCCGGTGAGCAGCAGCGCCCGCAGACAGTGCTCGATGCTCTCCTCGCCCACGGCGTACCCGAGCCGCCCGGACGCGTCGGGCAGGATCGGGAACCGCCAGCCGGTCCCCAGGAACTCCTCGCTCATGCCGTCCTCGCCTTCTTGGCCAGCACGGCGGGGGTCAGCGGCGGGGCCGGCGGGCCGGTCGGCCCGGCGGCGGAGGGGTGGGTGTGCGTATTGAACGCCTGGAGCAGCGCGTTGCCGAGTACGAGCGGTTCGGTGGCGCCGCCGCCGAGGTCGATGGAGGGGGAATCGAGGGTCACCTTGGGCGCCTTGAGGGTGATGTCGCCCTGCGCGGTCACGGTGACGCTGCCGCCCTCGGCCGCGGTGATCCGGATCGCCTTGCCCTGGTCGTCCAGTTCCACCACATGTCCGGCGGCCGACGTGATTTTTACGGCGGCCTTGGACTGGGTGTCGTCCAGCAGCACTTCGTGGCCGTGCCGGGTGCGGATGAGTTTCTGGTCGCGGCCTTCGGTGCGGGCGGTCGGTGGCTTGTCCTCGCCGTTGTAGAGGCCGCCCAGGACGATCGGGTACCGCATGTCCCCGTGGACGAACGCGACCAGCACCTCATCGCCCTTCTCGGGCACGAACACCGAGCCGTAGCCACCTCCGGCGTACAGCTGACTGACCCGGACCCAGTCGGTGACCGTGGTGTCGTCGAACCACGGGAACTTCAGCTTGACCTGGCCCTCGTCATCGCCCTCGTTCTCCACGACGAGCGCTTCGACGACGCCGTAGTAGCGCTTGTCGGTGGAGCGGGCGCGTGGTGTGCCCTTCATCGTCACCGGCCCCCCTGGTGGATCCGCCGTGCGGTGAACTGGGTGAAGAAGCCACTGGTGTTGAGGGTGTGCTCGACCCGTTTGACGAAGTACGTGCCGGAGAAGCGGCGGCCGAGGCCGTAGATCTCCAGGTTGTCGCCGGGCCGCAGCTCGGGCAGGCCCGCCACCTTTCCGGTCGCGGTGATGAACTCGTAGGCGCGCTCGCGCAACAGGCTGATCGCCAGTTCCCGGGCCTCCTGGTCGCTGCCGACCGGCGCGTCGACCATGACCTCCTGGCGGCCCTGCAGAGTGGACTCGGCCACCTGCGGCCCGCTCTGCCCGTCGGCCGTGTTCTGCCCGGCCGGCAGGTTCTCGGCGGTCGCCGTGAACGCGATGGCCTGTTTGGTACGAGGGTCCCAGCCGCGTACGGTGACCTTGCTGACCTGCTGGGACACCGTCAGCGTCGGGGTGAACTCCATCAGGTTGGGGACCAGCCCCTCGGGCTGGTCGGTGGGGCCGGTGGACAGCCCCGGTGCGTACGCCAGCCGGTACAACCGGATCGGGCGGCCGTCGCGGCCGTCGGTCGGCTTGATGAAGTACAGCGTGTCCTCGCCGTCCTTCGGGTCCGGCAGGATGTAGCAGTCAAAGTCGAGCCGCTTGGCCCGCTCCAGCAGGAACGTGGCGTCGTCCTGGTTCTTCTGCACCACCAGGTCGTGTGTGGGGCCTTCCCTGGTGACCTCGATGCGCAGCTGGTTGCGCTGGGCGATCTGCTCGGCGATGCGCCAGTCGGGCAGATTGCGGTAGATCTTGGTCTCGTTCTCGGTGGGCTTGCGGTCCTTGAGCCGCAGCAGCCCGTCCACCCCGCTGACCTGGACGGTGGGCGAGGCCGCGTCGGTGAACTTCGGGCTGAGCGTGGAGATGGTCCCGGTGGCCACGGTGAGCAGCCGGTCGGCGTAGCCGAGCCGGACCGAGACCCGGCCGCCGAGCCGGAAGCTGGGCGAATCGCTGTGCTTGAAGCGCAGGCCGACGTCGTCCCAGTTGTTGAGGGTGAGGTCGAAGCCGGACATCTCGTCGATGTCCCGGTTCACCTTGATGTCGATGATGTCGTTCTTGGTGGACGGGTCCATCTCCAGGCCCTCGATACGCACATCGAACTCGGGCGCGTACCGGTCGGGCGAGGCGACCTCGGGTGCGGGGGTGCTCATGGCGCGCTCCTCAGGCCAGCCGGGGCACGGTCAGCACCCGGCCGGGTCGCAGCTCCCGCGGATCGCTGATGCCGTTGGCCCGCGCCAGCTCCCGCCACGCGTCGGGCCTCCGGTACAGCGCGGCGGAGATGGAGCTGAGCGTGTCGCCGCGGCGGACCACATAGCTCTTCTCCACGGTGGGCGAGGAGCGCGGGGTCTCGGCGATCTGCGTGGCGGCCGGGCGGAACTCCTTGAGCGAGAGGTCCAGCATGGCCCGCAGGGGCACCCCGTCCGGGCGGAACAGCTGGTAGTTGACGTCCAGCTTCTCCACCACACCGGTGAAGACCTCCTCGTCCCAGACGAACCGGACGACCGGCGGGGCGTGTTCGCGGCTGTCGGGCCGCAGCAGGTTGCGCACCGCGTTGACGTAGGACTTCCGTACGTTCTCCAGGGTGTCGGAGGTGTCCACCAGCGCCTGGACCGTCAGGGTCTCCGTGCCGCCGCGGACGTACTGCAGGGGCGGTGTCTCCAGGCCGGGGATGGTGATCTCGGCGAAGGTGTTGCTCTTGCTCAGCTTGTAGTCGGTGGGGTTGAACCGCAGCGGGATCCGCCGCTGCCGCTCGTCGGCGATCACCGGCCGGACGATCTCCAGCCGGGCCCGGGCGGAGCCCTGCCGGGCGAAGGACACCGGCGTCACACTCATGACGCCTCCCCGTCCCCGAAGCGCCGTTCGCTCTCGGTGTGTCTGGCGCGCGCGCACTGGTCCTCGTACAACTTCGCCCACGCCTGGATGTGCTTGTTGAACAGGCGGGTGAACACGGCGCCGTCGTCGCCGTCCACCTGGAACCGGACCTCGAGCTGGTGAATGATCACCTTCGGCACGCCGGTCACCTCCCTTGGCTCAGGCGCGGCAAGGCGTTCGCCGCGGCGTCCTGCAAGACCTTCGTCAGCCCCTCGTGCGCGATCTCCAGCGACTCGATGGCGATCGCGTTCTGCTCCGCGTGCAGGTCAGGGCCGCTCCACTTGGCGGCGAGCCCGCCGTGGAAGGCCCACGCCGCGCCGGGCGCCCCGTCCGGGCCCAGCACGATCACCGCGCCGTCGCGGCGGGCGCCCAGCGAGTCGGCGAGCCCGGCCTGGTACCAGGCCCACAGCCCCGGGTCGCGCACCACACCGCGTTTGAGCGTGATCCGGTTCCACGAGTGGCGCAGCGGCAGTTGGTGGACCGAGTCATTGCGGCCGCCCTCCGGGTAGCTGGTCACCTCCAGCTGCGCGCCGAGCCCGGTGATCTCCTGGAACGCGCCGGAGGCGGCCAGTGGCAGCAGCAGCGCCTGCGCGGGCGGCAGATACGCGTCGCCGGGGTCGAGGGTGACCAGGAAGCGGTATTTGGGCAGTGGATCCAGGGTCATGCCTCGATCACCTCCAGACCTCGGTCCTGGCCGAGTACGAGACGCAGCCGGATGAACTCCATCGGGACGGCCGGGGCGACCTCGATCTCGCAGACCAGCTGCCCCGGGTCCTGTTCGGGCGGGTTGTTCGTGTCGTCGCACACCACGCGGAACGCCTGCTCGGGCCGGTCGCCGGCGAGCGCCCCGGCCCGGAAGGCCGACAGCAGTACGGAGGTCAGCGCCCGTACCAACGTCAGCCTCAGCTCGGGCGAGTTGACGTCGAACACCAGCGGGCTCGCCACCCGCCGGATGGCGCGCACCAGCAGATGCACCAGTCGGCGGTGCGCGATGTAGCGGGTGCCCGGGTCGGTGGACAGGGTGCGTCCGCCCCACACCATCAGCCCCCGCCCGCGGGTGCAGCGGATCAGGTCGAGCCCCGCGTCGAACAGCCGGATCTGCTGCGGCTCGGGGTACTCGGCCGCGAGGTCGACCGCCTCCAGGATCACGGCGCCCGCGGGCGTGTGGTGTGCCCCGCGCTCGGCGTCGAGACGGGCGATGACGCCCAGGACGTGCCCGGACGCCGGGACGGTCCGCAGGGCCTGTCCGTCGGGGGTGCGCAGCGGCGGATGGTAGACGGCGGCGCAGCCGAGCAGCTCGCTGTCGCCGGTGGCCGCGAGCGAGCCCGCCCAGTCGACCGCCTCGTCCACGGAGGACAGCCGGGGCGGTACGTCCAGGACGGCGAGGCGATCGTGCAGGGGCGCCACGCTCCGCAGCAGTTCCAGCACCACCTCGGTGTGTTCGGTGCCGGACAGGTCCGCGCCCAGGTCCGGCAGCGCCACCAGCGCCGGTTCCGGCAGTTCGGCCTGGAGCGCCACGGCGTCCGCGTACTCGCCGCGGGTGGGAGGCGTGTCGGCGCCGCCCGTGAGCGTCAGGTCCCAGGACATCGAGATCGGTCCTGGCCGCCCAGGTGGCGGTGGCGGCCCGTCCGGGATCAGCCGGATGTAGCGGGACGCGGTCAGCCGGTCGGCCACGTCGGCGAGCGGCAGTCCGGCGAAGGTCTCCGGCGCCTCGCCTGGCATCGTGATCCGTACGCCCACGCCGGCCGGCCCGGCGACCGTGCTGGCCTGGTAACGGATCGCGACGCGCCCGCCGTTGGCCCAGGCTCCGGGGCTGGTGGCGACCACCTGGTAGTCCGTGGCGGCCAGGCCGCCGAGCCCACCGGCCGGCCACCGGGTCCGGGCCGTGGTGGCCGGCCCGGACACCCGGAGCACCCAGGCGGTGCGGCCGCCGTTCTCGAAGAAGCCGCGCAGCGCGTACGGGGTGGCGAAGGCGCCGTCCGGCGGGCCGAAGGCGCCCACGACGTCGTTCCAGCTCTCCACCCGCACCGGAGTGGCCACCGGGCCCCGGCGCAGCCGGCCCAGGAACGCCGCCACGTCCGTACGCAGCGGTTCGGTGTCCGAACCGCGTGGCCGGTACGTCAGGGATACTCCGGGGAGCGCTTCGCCGACCATGTCAGACGTCGATCTCCAGCTTCTCGACCGCCAGGACCAGGGTCTCCATGGCGATCTCGTTCTTGGTGGCGCTGAGCGTCGGACCGGTGTACTTGGTCGGCCAGCCGCGGTCGAAGTTCCAGCGCATGGCTTCCTGGCGGTTCTCGTCCAGCAGCACGATCGAGCCGGAGGTGCGCCGCACCTTGCCGTTGAGCGCTTCGACCACCCAGTTCCAGAAGCCGACGTGGCCGGTGATGCCGCGTTTGAAGGTGAGGTTGGTGAACTTCTTCAGCCCCGGGATCTTGCGGACGGTGATGTCCTCGCTCCCGGTGCGGTACTCGATCGGCGGAACCTCCAGCTCAAGCCCGCTCACCTCGGTGAAGGACCCGCTCACCGCGACCCCGTCGTCGCTGACGTTGGTCACGATGATCTGGAAGTTATAGGACGCGTACGGATCGTCCCTGGTAACGGGCGGCATGGTGGCCTCTCCTCGGGCGCTCAGGCGAGTTGGGTCTCGCGGGTCTTCTGCTGGATCCGGAAGATCACGAACTCCGCCGGGAAGACCGGCGCGACACCGATGACACAGATGAGCCGGCCGTTGGCGAGGTCGTCCTCGGTCATCGTGGTGCGGTCGCAGGCGACGAAGAACGCCTCGTCGGGGGTGGTGCCGGCGAGCGCGCCGCTGCGCCAGACCGTGGTGAGGAAGTTGGCGACCGTCTGGCGGACCAGGGCCCACAGCGCCTCGTCGTTGGGCTCGAACACCACCCACTGGGTGCCCTCGTCGATCGACTCCTCCAGATAGAGGAACAGCCGCCGGACATTGATGTACTTCCACGAGCTGTCCGAGGAGAGCGTGCGGGCGCCCCAGACCCGGTGGCCCATCCCGGGGAAGAACCGCAGCGCGTTGATGCCCTTGGGGTTGAGCAGGTCCTGATGGCGCTTGGTGATGTCCTGGGCGATGCCGTCGGTGAGCCGGATGCCGCGGATGACGGCGTTGGCGGGCGCCTTGTGCACCCCGCGCTCCACGTCCACGCGCGCGTAGATCCCGGCCATATGGCCCGAGGGCGGCACCTCGACGTCGCGGCCCGTCGCCGGGTCGCGGGTGACCAGCCACGGGTGGTAGAGCGCCGCGTACTTGGTGTCGAACGGCTCACGGAACGCCTGGACGCCCTCGATGTCCAGACCGTCCTGCGGGTCGAGGATCGCGAACCGGTCCCGCAGCAGCTCGCAGTGGGTGACCAGGGCCGATTCGACCGTCCCCGACCACACGCCCGGCACCGCGCAGACGGCGACCTCGTCGATGTCCTCCAGCGCGGCGATCCCGGTCCGCTTGCCGCTGCCGCCGTCCTCGCCGACGAAGTCGGCCACGCTCAGACCCCCGTAGGCGTCGTCCCCGTCCGCCAGCGTCAGCCAGGCCCCGACCGCGGGCACGGGGAACTTCGCCGGGTCGGTGGACAGCGCCCCCAGCGCCACCGCCCGCACCAGCTGCGAGCGGCCGGCCAGGGTGGTCACCAGGTTCGCCGGTGCGTCGCCGGTGAGCCGGAGGTTGGGGTGGCTCTCCGTCACCACGGCGCCGGACGGGTCGGCGAACCGGGCGTCGACCTGCGCCTCGACCAGGTGCAGCCGATCGGTTTCAAACAGCGTTCCGGGCACGTCCGCGTCGAAGGTGACGAGGTCCGCGGCGATCGCCTCGACGGTGCGGATGGTCAGGTGGGTGCCGTCGTCGAGCTGGACGACGGCGCCCTCGTACAGCCGGCTCGCCCCGCCCACCCGCAGCGTCGTCCCCGCCGAGGTGTTGCCCCGGCGCACCCGGCGCACCACCAGCCCCCGGCGCCACGCCTCATGTGCCGTGCCGGACGGCAGGGTCAGCGTGACCTTCCCGTCCGCCGGCTGACCGACCTGGACCTTGAACCGGCCGGAGCCGATCTGCGCCCAGACCTCGGGCGGCAGATCGTCGGGGTCGAGCCCGGCGACCGCCGCGACCTCGACCGTCTCGCTGTCCGCGGCGGCGTCCGCGGCGAGCTGTGTGACGAAGAGCGCGCCCTCCTGCGGATCCGGCAGCACCGGGAGCGCGGCCGAGGCCATCGGCTGGATCCGCACCTGGACCGCGCCGCCCCATGAGCCGGGGCTCACTGCGGTGAACTCCAGCGTCTCCTCCGCGCTGCGCGCCCCGATCTGCACATAGTCACCGCGGCCCGCTCTGACCTCGGCGGTCAGCGCGGCGTCCAGTTCGACGCGGTGGGCGGTCGCGTCGTAGGCGGCGACACCGGCGGTGTGGATCACCTGCTGGTCGTCGCCGCGGAAGAGCTGGATCTGCTGTCCGACACCGGAGAACCCGATCAGATGGCCGAGTTCCAGGCGGGTCGCGCCCTTGGCGGCGTCACGGGCGACCGGGCTCACCAGGCCATGGCCCAGCACCCCCGAGGCCGGCGTCGCCTGCCTGCTCGCGACCCGCTTGACGTACAGCCGCTGACCGCCGTTGTCGAAGAAGCCCTTGACCGCCAGCGGGAACAGCCACCAGCGGCCGCCTTCCTTGGGGTCGTTCGCCCACGTGTCCCGGATCAGGGGGTTGGGCTCGGGGAGGAACCCGCCGAACGTGTTCTGGAACTCCAGGAAGTTGGTGACCAGCTTGGGCTTGCCGGTGTACGGACCGCGCACGGTGACCCCGGCCATGCCGGCCGTACTGGTGCTCACCCCCGCGATCGGCCGTGGGCCCGCATCGATCTCCTCGATGTAGACCCCGGGGCTCAGATACTCCGCCATGGACGGCTCCTTAACTCTCGCGGATCTCTATGACGTGCCGGCGCTCGATGTCCTGGGGCAGCCGCACGGCCAGCGATCCGGACCGGCCCGGCCGTTCGGTGGCCTCCAGGCGGAACGTCTCCTCGACGGCGTGCTCGTCGGCCTTCTCGCCCTCCCACCGCAAGGCCAGCCGGAAGGCGCCCGCGGCGTCGGACAGGGTGCGCTCATGCCATGGCGTCAGATCCCGGCTGGTCCGCCCCCGGGCCTCGACCAGCGCATTGGCGATCGGTGTTCGGGTGGTCGCGTCGACCACAGCGCCGTGCACCGTGCGCAGCCCCGGCGGGTAGGGGAAGGAGACGCTCGGCAGCAGCCGGACCAGACGCGGCTCGGTCACCACCGCCGGCGGGTGGGCGTCGTCATGCGGGTACACCAGGAACTCGACGCCCACGAGATCGGCCGAGTACGGCTGCTCGTCGGCCGGGTACAGCGGCTGGTAGCCGGCGGCCGCGAAGCGGGCGCGGTGGCGCCGCGGCCGGGCCGCCCACGGCTCACCGCATCTGCCGAGCCCCGGATAGGCGAGGGCGGCGCTGGGGGTGCGCACCGGCACATCGTCCAGCGGCAGCCAGGCGCCTTCGCCGTCCCCGTTGCCCTCGTCGTCGAATCGGTCCAGCTGGACCGCCACCCCCGCGCTGCGCGCCCGCCGCGCGTAGTCGTCGAACGGGATGAACCAGGCCGGGCTGTAGAGCGTCAAACCTGACAGCGGTATGAAGCGGCTCATGGCATCGCCGCCCCGCTGATGGACCGGCTCTGCACCGGGCGGACCGCCGTCTCGGTGGCGGAGTCCAGGTTGACCACCCGCACCTCGTAGTTCAGCGAGAGCCGGTACGGCTTCTGGATCGCGTACCAGACCCAGGACTTCTGGTCCAAGGTGAGCGGGGTCAGGCTGAGGTGCAGCGAGTCGGTGCTCGCCGCCAGGCTGCCGGACAGCTGGATGCCGTCCAGGATCGCGTCGTCGTAGAACGTCTGCAGGGCCCGTCCGAGCATCCGGTGCTGGGTCGCCTGGTCACCGCCCCAGGGTGTGACCAGGTACCGCAACAGCAGAGCCATCGGCGGCTTGCGGACGTTGGGCGGATCGGGGGGCTGGGAGCGCACCGGCGGCCGATTGCGCGACGTCGGGTCCTCGGCGATCTCATAGAGGAACACCGTGAGTTTCGGCGGGGGTGTCTGTACCGTCTCGGAGAGATCGTTGAGTTCCGCGATCGGCGGTTCCACCTGGCTGAGCCCGCGCAGGGCCTGGGTCAAGGTCTCCACGATGACCGTCGAGACGTCGGCGATGACGCCGAAGTCACCCATTCGCATCCTCCCCCCGGTTCCGGCTCGGCTCCGGATCCCGTTCCGGCTCCGCGCTCGAAAGCGCGCATCGGGAGCATGCCGGTCCCGGCGTGGCCGGATCGCGATTCGCGCATCACACGAGCGTCACCGACCCGTTTCGCGACCGGCTGAGACCGGCGATGACGTAACCGGACACGCGCCGACAACGTTGAGGTGACACCGACAAGGCATATTTCCATTTATGGAAATCCCCTCAGACCGGACCGGCGTTCTGATCCTCCGGGTGTGGGTGGAAGACGGCAGGCCGGACGGCTTCCGTGCCCGCATCGTCCGCACGGGCGGCCAGCACCATGCGCCCCCCACCGCGGTGAGCGCGGTCGACGACGTACTCAGCGCCGTGCAGACATGGCTCGACCAGTTACTCGAGCCGGACGGGTGACGATGCCGCGACGTTCCGGTGATGCCCGGCCATATATCGTCGTTTTACCGAAAGGCCGGATACACGATCATGTTTTGCTCGTAACATGGCTCCCGGGCATCCCGCTTGTCGGCAGGGGATGGGTCGCTGGAGCCGATATCGCCCCGGGGGGCCGATGAGCGCAGAAGGCCACGTCATCACGTTGAGACTGCTGAAAGGCTTCGCGCTATTGGTCGATCATAAGCGCGTTCCGGTTTCTTCCAGCGCCCAACGCCTCCTCGCGTTCCTGGCCCTGCAGGACATGCCGCGGACCCGTACCTATGTGGCCGGCACGCTGTGGCCGGACGTCACGGCCTCCCGCGCCAACGCCAACCTCCGGTCCTCCTTGTGGCGCGCGACGCGCACGGGACATCAGGTCATCGACGCGTCCACACAGGAATTGGCGATCTCCAAGAACATCGACGTGGACCTCCACACGGCGGCGCGGCACGCACACCGGCTGCTCGACATGTCGCTCCCCTGCGACGACATCCTCACCGCGCAGACGCGGGCGGACCTCTCGGCCGATCTGTTACCCGAGTGGTCGGAGAACGAGTGGGTGCTGATCGAACAGGAGCAGTACCACGAACTCAGGCTGTACGCCCTGGAGGCGATGACCGAACGGCTGACCGCGGCGGGCCGCCACGGCGAAGCCGTCGCCGCCGGGCTCGCCGCCGTCCGCGCGGAGCCCCTGCGGGAAAGCGCTCATCGCGTCCTCATGAACGCGCATCTCGCCGCCGGCAACAGAGGCGCGGCGCTGCTGCAGTACGAACAATGCGGCCGCGTCCTGCGCGAGGAACTGGGCCTGGAACCCTCCCCGACGCTGCGCAACCTGGTCTCGCCGCACACCGAGGCGGGCACCCTCAAGACCCCGGCGCGTCGGGTCGTCCGCCACCCGGCGAGCGATGTCCTGAGGGACGCCACGGACGAAGCCGAGCGCGTCACCGTCTCCCAGGCCGAGCCGCGCCCCCTCCCAAGATCCAGACGCGCCGGCACCGTCCCGCCCATGCCGTCGCGTCCTCAGTAGACAGCCACCTGGGCGGCAAAAAGCGACCTCTCCGAGCAACACCCGTCAAGTCGGGGCGAAAAATTGATGCCTATAGTATTGCGGGTGTTGTCGCGAATAAACTGCAGAATTAAGTTCGCCGCGTGGCGTCAGCCACGGGCGATACTGTGGGCCACGGCGGGCTTGGTGACCCTCGGATTCCTCATCGCACTGGAGATCGCCGCGCGTCGCTACACCGGCGAACCAGGGCCGATCACCGATCAGGCGCGAGAGGTCATATTCGCCCCCAAGCCCGGGCCGCTGTACGGCGGTATGGCGTTGATGATGGTGGTGCTCACCTGGCGGCAACGGTTCATCGCGCTTGGTGCCGCGATCGGCATCGACATCGTCTTCGTACTGGTGCGGTGGGCGATCGGCGCCACCCCACCCGCTGACCATTTCTTCGGCAACGGCGCGTTGTGGGTGCTGCTGGGCGTCGGGGTCATCGCCGTCACACGCCGCACCGGCCGGGAACGTGCCCTGCTGCTGAAGGGCGTCGGACTTGGCCTGCTGCTGGTGGCCGGCCGCAAGACCGGCGACACCTGGCTCCTGATCACGGCGAAGACCCGCCCGAACGTGCTCGACGAGTACGTGGCAACCGCCGATCACGCACTGGGCAACCCGTCGTGGCTGGCAGGCCGGATGCTCAGGGCCACCGAGCCGATCGGCACCCACCTGCTCGACTGGGTCTACGGTGAGCTCGCGGTGGCCGCGATCGTCGTCGCGCTGTACCAGCTGCGCAACGTGGCGGTCGAGCGCCGCTTCCCGAAGCACCATCTGGTGCGCACGTTTCTGGTGATCGGCCTCGTCGGGCCGGCCTTCTACATGATCTTCCCGGTGGTCGGACCGATCTTCACCTTCGGCCCGGGCACCTCCGGCACCGGCGGCCTGCAATGGGCGGTGGCCAACCTGTGGCCGAACACGCTGCCACCGATCAAACCCCCGCACCCGGTGCCGTACGACGGGATCACCCCCCGCAACTGCATGCCCAGCCTGCACACGGCGTGGGCTGTCGCGATCTTCATTCACTCCCGCAAGGGCCCACGGCTTCTGCGCTTCGCGGGCGCCTTCTGGCTCGTTGCCACGCTCGGCGCGACGCTGGGCTTCGGCTACCACTACGGCGTGGACCTCATCGCCGGCGTGGTGTTCACGCTCACGATCGAGGCAGCCCTGCGCTCGTTCGACCGTGGCTGGGACCGGTCGGGGATCCAGCTGGTCGCTTACGGCACAGCGGTCTTCGCCGCGCTCCTGGTGTCGTACCGCTATCTGCCGATGGAGATGGCCACGCATCCATGGGTGTCCGGACCACTTCTCATTCTGGCGCTGGCCTCAGTGATCTACGGCTATGTACGGACCACCAGACGTTGGGAGCCGAAGGCCGCACCAGCGCCGCAACCGGAACCGGAACCCGAACTGGTCTGAGGCAAGCCGCAGCCACCCGGTGCGGTGAGCCGGCGCTGGGCGCCCGGCACAGTCGGCCGGTCCCGATCTGTGCGTCGTGCACACAGCCGCCGGCTCCGCTGGTGTCTAAGGTGCCGCCACCCTCGATGCGAGGGGAGCGCACAGCCGGTGGCGAGGCCCTGGAGGACAGTCGATGAGTGCGGTACGAAGAGCAGTTGGGCCGGGTGCCCAGGAAACCCCGGCAAGAGAGGCCATGCCGCCGCGCCCGGTGGGGTACTGGTTCGAGGACATGCCCTTCCGGCGGGCACATCTGCTCGCCGCGATCGCGCTCTTCATGGCGTTCGTCATCGAGTCGTGGGAGCAGCTCGCCCTGATCTATGTGTCCGGGGATCTGGGCAGCGCGTTCGGTATCGACGAGGGAAGGATCGGGTGGGCGCTGTCCGCCGTCGCGCTGGGCATGATCCCCGGCAGTCTGGTGTGGGGGCCGGTCTCGGACCGCACCGGGCGCCGCATTGTGTGCCTGTGGTCCCTGGCCGCGTACGGTGTCATCGCCCTGGTCAGTGCCTTCTCGCTGAACTTCACCATCTTGATGGTGACGAGATTCCTCTCGGGGCTGGCCCTCGCCGGCATCTATACGGTGACCTTCCCCTACTTCCTGGAGCTGTTGCCGTCGCGGCTGCGGGGCCGGGCCGCCGTCTATCTGTCGGTCGGCTGGCCCATTGGTGTGCTGCTCGCCGTCGGGGTCACCCAGCTCGTCGGGGGGCTGGGCTGGCATGTGGTCGCCATGGCGAGCGGACTGGCCGGGATCTGGGTCTTCGCGATCCGGGCCTGGGTGCCCGAGTCCCCGTACTGGCTCGCGGAACGCGGACGTCACGAGGAGGCAGCCGCGGTGCTGCGCAGGCTCGGCGCGGCCGTGCCCGAGGGTACGGTCTTCGCCGCCGCGGACACCGCAGACACCGCGGACGCCGCCGTCGGTGGCGCGGACTCCGCCGGTGGTACGGACACCGCCGGTGGCGACGGAGCGGGTGAACGGGGGCGGCCGGGGCAGCCGCTCGATCTCTTCCGCGGGCGTCTGCTGCGCCTGACGGTGCTGATGCTCGTCGTGAACTTCACGTTCAACTGGGGCTACTGGGGCCTGCAGACCTGGTTGCCCACCCTGCTCCAGGACAAGGGGCTGAGCATGTCCGCGAGCCTGGGCTTCGTCGCCCTGAGCGCCGTGTGCATGATCCCCGGCTATGTGTCGGCATCGCTGCTGACCGGCCGCTTCGGCCGCAAGAAGGTCTTCCTGCCGTATGTCGCCCTGGCCGCCGTCTCGGGCGTGGCCTTCGCGTACGCGGACAGTCTCACCGAGATGTACATCGCCAACTTCGCCCTGTCGTTCTTCTGCCTCGGGGCGTGGGGCGTGTGGAACACCTGGAACGGCGAGTTCTACCCGACGTCGCTGCGGGCGACCGGCTACGCGTGGGCCACGGCCGCGCAACTGGGCGCGACCTCGCTCGCCCCCTCGGTCGTCGGCTATCTGCTGGCCCGGGCCACCGGCTACACGTCGACGATCCTGTTCATCATGGCGTTTCTCGCCGTGGCCCTGGTGGGCGCGGTGACCTTGCCGGAGACCGAGGGCAAGGAACTGAAATAGCGCAGGTCACGGGCGCGCCGCGCGGGTCGGCGGGCGTACGGTGCCGATGCGAGGATGGTGGCGTGACCATGAAACTCGGTATCGACCTGGGGCGCGCCACCTGTGCGGCGGTGCTCGTCGCGGGGAGCGGGCGGGTGGCGGCCCAGGCCGTCGTGGACAGCGCCCCCGGGACGGCCGGGTCGCTGCGCCGGGTCCTGGCCGCGCTGGGCCCGCTCCCCGCACCGGTGGACTCGGTCGCTCTCGTCACCGATTTCGCCCGGCAACCCCCTCCGCAACCCCCTCGGCAACCTCCTTGGCTACGCCGCGTCGCGGTCCTGCGGATCGCGCCCGCGAGCCATCCGGGGAGGTTCGGGTCCTCGGCCATCCGGTAGGCGGCGGTGTGCCGCAGG